>JAQBVH010000243.1 GCA_027623615.1 Planctomycetota bacterium
CATCGGTGCTCACGAGCTGGGGGGTTCAGGGGTCGGAGCGCCCGAGACCTCCTTCACCCAAAGGAAGGCCCCAACCACGGGATCCGTTCAACGTGGCGGGAACCATGGGATCCCGGACGCTCCGGTCGAGCCGCCCCCGAGGGATCGGGAGTGGGGCTCGTGGCTGACCTTCGGGATTCTTGTGTAGCCACCCTCCGGCCTGCCGGTAGGTGGCTGCGTGGGGCCACGGACCTGCGGGCCACGAAAGTTAGAAAAGCATGCCGGGACAGGACTTGGTTGGGGCGCCGATCGGCGACGCCTCGACCGCTGAGGTCTCCATCAATGGCAATCTGGTGGAGGCGCTTTACGAACAACTCAGGCGATTGGCGCGACGACGCCTCAGACGAGAAGCAGACTCTCCCACCCTCCAAGCCACCGCTCTCGTGCACGAGGCGTGGTTGCGCCTCGCGGGAGTTCGGCGCTTCGAAGACGAACAGCACTACGCCAACGCGGCGGCGCTTGCGATGCGTCGCATCCTCGTCGACCGAGCGCGGGCGCGCGCGTCGGAACGCAACGGCGGCACCCACGAGCGGGTGCCGATCGAGTGGGCGGACGGGACCTCCGAGGAGTCGCTGGACTTCCTCGCCCTCGACGCCGCCCTGGAACAACTGTCCCGGATCGATGCACGGGGCTTCGAGATCGTCCAACTACGCTTCTTCGCCGGCCTGTCCGTCGAGGAGACCGCGCGGGTGACCGGTGAGTCCGAGCGAACGGTCAAGCGCGAGTGGGCGACAGCGCGGCTCTGGCTGCACGACCAGCTCCGCAAGGACGGCCAGGCATGAACGCTGATCCCACCTGGCCGGCGGTGAAGCGCGTGCTCGGCGAGCTGTCCGAGCTCTGCCCGACTCAGCGCGAAGCGCGTCTCTCTGACCTGGAGTCCCTGGAACCGTACCTCGCGCGGCGCGCTCGAGCGCTGTTGGAGCAGCAGGGCTTGGCTGACGCCGAGGACTTCCTCGTACCGGTCAGCGAGGACCCGGGCCGCTACCTGCCCGAGCTCGCGGCCCTGCCCGCGGGTTCGCGGGTCGGGCCCTATCAGGTCGAGGGGGTCCACGCGGTCGGCGGCGCGAGCGTCGTCTACGCCGCGCGCCAGGACGCTCCGGCGCGCCGGGTGGCCCTCAAGGTGCTCGTGCCGGGGCAGCGACGGGAGGAGACCCTCGCACGCTTCGAGGTCGAGAAGGCCCTGCTCGCGCGCCTGGCACACCCCGGGATCGCCGAGGTCTACGGCGCCGCGACGGCGGAGGAGGCCCGACAAGGCGCGCCCTGGATCGCCCTCGAGTGGGTCGAGGGTGCGCGGACGCTGGTCGAGTACGCCCGTGATGAGGGGCTCAACCATCGCCGACGCATCGAGCTCTTCCGTGACGTGTGCGACGCGGTGCAGCATGGTCACGTGCGCGGCGTGGTGCACCGGGATCTCAAGCCCCAGAACGTGCTCGTCGACCACGGCGGTCGCGTGCGCGTGATTGACTTTGGGATCGCGCGCGTGCTCGACGAGAGCGCAGCGGACACCATCACGCGGCACGGGGACTTCCTCGGGACGCTGGCCTACATGAGCCCCGAGCAGCTCGCGGGAGACCGGGACGCGGTCGACACGCGCTGTGACGTGTATGCCCTTGGAGTCGTGCTGTACGAGCTCCTGTGCGGGCGACGTCCGTTCGAGCTGGAGTCCGAGTCGATCACGGGTGCCATGCGGTGCGTGCTCGAGACGGCGCCGACCAGGCCCTCGAAGCTCGCGCCGGGGATCCATCGGGACCTGGAGGCGGTGTTGCTCAAGGCGTTGGCCCGGGAGCCGGGCCGGCGCTACTCGAACGCGGGGGAGCTCGGCGCGGACCTCGGCAGGCGGCTCGCACGTCAACCGGTGGTCGCGCGTCCGCCCAGCCTCGTCGAGGTGTGCTGGTTCGCGCTGCGCCAGCACCGCACGAAGGCCACGGCCTGCGCTGGGCTCGCGCTGACGTTGACGGTCGCCGTGCTCGGCGGGCTGTGGCACTTCGTGGAAACGCGTCGGGTGGAGGCCGCGGAGCGGGACAAGCTCGAGACGACCACCGAGTTCCTCAGCGCGATCCTGCAGCTCGCGAGCGTGGAGACCTCGGACGGGCCCTCGCTCCCGCGGGAGGTGCTCGACCACGTGTCGCGCACCCTCGACGACAAGCTGCCGGACGAGGCGCGCGCGGACCTGCACCTGACCCTCGGCGCGACCTGGTTAGCCCTCGGCGAGAACGAGCGCGCCTGCTCGCACTTCGACATGGCCTACGAGCTGCAGCTCGAGGTGCATGGTCCACGCGCCCAGTGGGCGCCCTGTGCCCTCGACATGAAGGGCGAGGCCTTGATCCGCGCCGGCAAGCCGAGAGAGGCGCTCGGCGTCCTCGAGAAGGCCTACGTGATGTACACCAGCGATCCGCAGCACCGGCCGTTCATGTCGGCCATGGCGGCCCACAAGCGGGCCAAGGCGCACCTGGCGCTCGAGGAATGGGCGGCAGCCGAGAGCTGGGCGTCGGAGGCCTTCGAGGTCTACCGGCGCACGTTCGGTGAGCTCTCCGAGGCCACCCTCGCGGCGCGCTCGGCGCTCGAGGACGCGCGCCTGTCCAAGGTCGTCGGCGGCTGATGTTCCGAGATCGGGGCAGCATTCGGCGAGCTCTCCCCATCCGGGGAGATGCACGCGCCGTGGAAGCCTTTAGCGGCACCCGGGCGGTCGGCACTGCGCTTGCACCATAGCGTGGACCCGTACCTGAAAACCAAACCATGCTGACCACACTCTCCCTCCACTGGCTCGCGCTCACGATCCTCCCTGTCGCACTGCCCTCCGCCGCTGCGCCGCCGGTCGCCGACAGGGTGCGCTTCTCCGCCGAGGACGGCCTCGAGCGCACGCGCTCCCTGGTCGTCAAGAGCGACATGACGACCGAGGAGTCGATCATGATGCTCGGCGAGCAAGAGATGAAAGCTGGCGAGGGCATGCAGCGCTCGAACAAGCAGACTACCAGCGTCAGCGACACCTACGAGAAGAACGCGGACGGTCGTCCAGCGCGCCTCGTGCGCCACTACAAGTCGATCGACGAGTCCGCCGACATCGACCACGGCGACTCCGACGGCGCCATCATCATGGAGCGGGGTGACACACCCGAGAGTGCTCTGATCGGCCGCAAGGTCGCCTTCGAATGGGACGCGGACGAAGGGGTCTATGCCAAGAGCTTCGCGGACGACGAAGAGGGCGAAGACGGCTGGCTCGAGGACCTGCACCAGGACCTGGACCTGCGCTTCCTGTTGCCCGAGCGTGAGGTCGAGCAGGGCCAGCGCTGGGAGTACGGAGCCGAGGTGCTCGACGCCCTGTTCAACCCCTGCGGCCAGGTGAACGTCCAGGAGTCGCAAGCGCGGGACCACGACGTCCCCCAGGGCGGCATCGCAATCTCCATGCCCGACCCGGCCTCCTTGCGTGCCTACGACGGCCTGGAGGGCAAGGTCAAGGCGACCTACGCAGGCACCCGTGACGTCGACGGAACCAGGTGCGCCGTGATCGAGCTGACGTTGAAGTTCGAGGGCCTACAGGACATCAGCGACCTGCTCAACGAGCAGGCCAGTGCGTCTGGCATGCCCGTGACCGACTACGACGTGGCCGATCTCGAGCGCGTGTTCGAGGGCAAGGGCGAGCTGCTCTGGGACCTGAGGGCGGGCGTGCTCTACGCCTACCACCTCGAGGTCGAGCAGGAGGTCGGCGTCGAGCTCGAGTGGCTGGCCGACGTCGGCATCGAGATGCCGATCGCGATGTCCCAGGTGCTCACGGGCACGCTGGAAGTGTCGCTCGGCTCGAACTGAACGACAGGAGTGGGAGTACGGTGCCGCAGGACTTCTTCCCACTTGCCCAGTAGAGCACGATCGCGTTCCGCGGTTTGGCGGGCAAGTGGGACGAAGTCAGGCGGCAGCGTACTCCCGGCACCTTGCCCCCACTACCGTTAGCGGATCGCCGCGCCCTCGACCATGTCGCGGAAGCGATGGAAGAGGTGCGCCGAGTCGAGCGGGCCCGGGGCGGCTTCGGGGTGGTACTGGACGCTGAAGCACTCGGCGCTCTTGTGGCGCATGCCCTCGACGGTGTTGTCGTTGAGGTTGAGGTGCGTCAGCTCCAGGTGGTCGGGCAGGGAGTCTTCCTGCACCGCGAAGGAGTGGTTCTGGGAGGTGATCTCGACCCGTCCCGTGAGGATGTCGCGCACCGGGTGGTTCGCGCCGTGGTGACCGAAGGGCATCTTCTTGGTCTGGGCGCCGAGCACGATCGAGAGGATCTGGTGGCCGAGGCAGATGCCGAAGATCGGCTTCTTGCCGATCAGGTCGGAGATCGCATCGATGGCCGGCTTCACGGCGGACGGGTCGCCGGGACCGTTGGAGAGGAAGATCGCGCCCGGATCATGGGCCAGCGCGTCCTCGGCCGGGGTGCCCGCAGGCACGACCGTCACGTCGAAGCCGCAGTGCACCAGGCTGCGCAGGATGTTGCGCTTGATGCCGAAGTCATAGGCGACGCAGCGAATCGGCTTGCCCGAGACCGGGAGGATCTCGTGGGGGTAGGACTTCGGGTACGTCTCCTTCCAACCGTAGGGCTTGTCGGTGGTGACCACCGAGGCGAGGTCACGCCCGTCCGTACCCTGGGCAGCGCGCGCCTTGGCGACCAGGGACTCCGGGTCGGAGTCGGTGGTCGAGATCACGCAGCGCAGGCAGCCCTCTTCGCGTACGAGCTTGGTCAGGCGGCGAGTGTCGACCCCGTCGATGGCGACCACGCCCTCGCGGGCCAACCAGTCGGGCAGGGCCATGTCACTGCGGTGGCTCGACGGGATGGCCGACACCTCGCGCACCACGAAGCCCTCGGCCCAGGCGCGGTGGCTCTCGGAGTCCTCCTCGGCGATGCCGTAGTTGCCGATGAGCGGGTAGGTCATCAGCACCGTCTGTCCGGCGTAGGAGGGGTCGGTGAGGATCTCCTGGTAGCCGGACATCGCCGTGTTGAAGACCAGGTCCCCTGTCGACTCGCCGGCAGCGCCGATCGAGCGCCCCTCCAGCACGACCCCGTTCTCCAGGGCGATCCAAGCTCGGGCGTCGCTCATCTTCGCGATTCCTCTCGAGTGCGGTTGATCTGGGCCGCGGCGTATCCCGCCCCGAACCCGTTGTCGATGTTGACGACCGTGACACCGGCCGCGCAGCTGTTCAGCATGCCGAGCAGGGCGGAGAGCCCCTCGAAGTTCGCGCCGTAGCCGACCGAGGTCGGGACCGCGACCACCGGGCGATCGACCAGGCCGCCGACCACGCTCGGGAGCGCGCCCTCCATGCCTGCGACGACCACGACGACCCGCGCGCTGCGCAGGGTGTCGACCTCCGCCAGCAGGCGATGCAGTCCGGCGACGCCTACGTCGCGCAGCTCGCGCACGCGCGCCCCGAGGAAGCGCGCGGTGAGCGCGGCCTCCTGCGCGACGGGTGCGTCGGAGGTGCCGGCGCTCGCGACGACGACGTCGCCCTCGCCGCCGTCCTCGGGCATCCCGACCGTGACCAGGCGCGCGCGTTCGTGATGAACCGCCCTCGGCAGCGCGTCGCGGAGCGCGGCGGCTTGCAGTCCACTGAGGCGCGTCACGAGTACGCGGCCGTGGTGTTCCACGAGGGCGCGCGCGACCTCGACCACCTCCTCGACGGTCTTGCCCTCGGCGAAGACGACCTCCGCGTGACCGCAGCATCGCTCGCGCTCGAGGTCGAGCCGCGAGTGACCCAGGTCGAGGGTGCGCGCTTCCAAACGGGAGGCGCCATCCGCCACGGACAGGCGGCCTTCTCGGACCTCTTCGAGGAGGTGCGTCAGCTCCTGGGGGGTCAAGGGGG
>JAQBVH010000244.1 GCA_027623615.1 Planctomycetota bacterium
GTGTTGCTTGGCGCCACACCTGACGGTGTGGGCGAAGCGACCCCGTTGGGGCCGCCTACCCGGAGCGAGCACCTGTGGCGCACGCTCCTGTCTAGGCCTAGGCAGCTGCAGCTCGACCAGTCCACGACGCTCACCCCCACCTCGGCTCGATGCGGGACAAGGACTCGGCGGGGACGAACGGACTCGCCTTCCAGCTGCACCCGCTCGCAAGCCGGTCGCGAAGCAGCTGGGGCTCCATCCCCGGTGGACGAGCTTCTGAATAGACGCAACCTTGACGGGGGCGTGGTCGCTGCACGAGGCGCAGCCCTCGCCGTGCAAGCGCCGCGTCCTTCGTCGGTTTCATGGCGAAGTCGTGTTCGCGCTCGGAACGGGGCGCAAGAACTGCCATGCACCGTAAGAGCCAGACTCTTCCCTTGGATGATCTCGTAGTCGCGCGGAGTCGTGCCGATAAGGGCGGCCATGTTGCTCCCACACGCCTGCGTGGCCCTCATCCTGACCGTCCCCAACTCGAACCAAGACGACGACATCAAACTGACCTCCCACGAGCGGATGCTGATCACCCTCGAGCAGATCCGAATCAAGTGCGAGGGGGACAATCTCTATCTGGGCTGGGGTCCGGTCGAGGCAGCGCGCGAGCGGCTCTCGCTCTTGCCGAAGGATCGGCAGAATCGCGACCGGCACCGCGCGCTGGTGGTCCTCGGCCGCGAGCTGCTGCGCATGGGAGAGACGGAGGCCGCGATCGAGGCCTACCTCGAGGCCGTCCAGGGCCTGGAGGTACTCCCACAGGACACCAAGGTCGATCGCACTGAGCTGGGCGAGGTCCGCCTGTAGCTGGGGACGGCGTACCTGCGCCTCGCGGAGGACCGCAACTGCTGCCTGAGGAGCAACCGTGACAGCTGCATCCTGCCGATCCAAGGGGGTGGGATCCACGAGGACGTCGAGGGCTCGCGGGCCGCGATGATCTGGTTCGCGAAGGCCCTCGAGGAGGTCAAGTCCAACTCCCAGGTGGGCCGCAAGGCGACCTGGTTGCTCAACATGGCGGCGATGACCATCGGGGAGTACCCCGACGGTGTGCCCGAGGCGCACCGCATCGAACCCCAGAGTGTTCGCTTCCGAGCAGCCGTTCCCGCGCTTCACCGACGTCGCGGTGGAGACCGGCCTGACTCACCTGGGGCTGGCCGGTGGGCTGGTCGCCGAGGACTTCGACGGAGACGGGCTGCTGGACATGCTGACCTCCGACTCCAGCGGTGGCGGCCTGCTGCGCCTGTATCGCGCGGATGGCGAGGGAGGCTATGACGAGGTCAGCGAGGCCGCGGGCCTTGCCGGCCTGTACGGGGGTTTGAACCTGGTCTCGGGTGACTACGACGACGACGGAGACGTGGACGTTTACGTCTTGCGCGGCGCCTGGCTGCGCGCCGACGGCCGTCACCAAAACTCCCTGCTCCGCAACGACGGGGGGACGTTCGTCGACGTGACCTACGCGGCAGGCCTCGGCGAACACCCCTGGCCGACGCAGACCGCGGCCTTCGCCGACTACGACCTGGACGGAGACCTGGACCTCTTCGTCGGCAACGAGTCGGAGCCTGCGCAGCCGGCCCCCAGCCAGCTGTTCCGCAACGAGGGCGACGGGACCTTCGTCGACGTAGCCGCGGCAGCGGGCGTGACCAACGACGCCTACGCCAAGGCGGTGTCCTGGGGCGACATGGACAATGACGGCGACCCGGACCTGTACGTCTCGAACATGGGAGCTCCGAACCGTCTGTATCGGAACGAGGGGGACGGGACGTTCCTCGAGGTCGCCGAGCGCGCGGGTGTGACCGCCCCCGTGTCCGGCTTTCCCTGCTGGTTCTTCGACTTCAACAACGACGGGAACCTCGACCTGTTCGCGGCGAGCTACGGCGGCCAAGAGCGGCCGCCCTCCCTGGCCGACGTGGCCGGACACTACCTCGGCCTGCAGCACAAGGGAGAACCGATGCGGCTGTACCAGGGGGACGGCACCGGCGGCTTCACGGACGTGGGCGACGACCTCGGCTTCGACCTCTACACGCTGCCGATGGGCTCGAACTTCGGTGACGCCGACGGCGACGGCTTCCTCGACCTCTACCTCGGCACGGGCTACCCCTTCTACGAGGGGCTCATGCCCAACGTCTTGCTGCGCAACTGCGGCGGCCGGGAGTTCGTTGACGTGACCTTCTCGAGCGGCCTGGGCCATCTGCAGAAGGGCCACGGCATCGCGTTCGCCGACCTCGACGGCGACGGCGACCAGGACGTGGCGGCGCGCATGGGTGGGGCCTATCCGGACGACGCGTACCGCTGCGCCCTGTTTCGCAACCCCGGCAATGGGAATCGCTGGCTCGCGATCCGGTTGATCGGCGAGGCGTCGAACCACTTCGGCGTGGGGACGCGGCTACGCATCGACGTCGTCGAGGATGAGACGACCCGGACGATCCACCGCACCGTGACGACCGGGGGCAGCTTTGGCTGCAACCCGATGCAGCTGCACGTCGGCGTAGGACAGGCGGAGCGCATCGAGCGGCGCGAGGTCTGGTGGCCCGCCTCGGACCTGCGCCTCGTCTATGAGGACGTCGCTCCGGACCAGGTGGTCGAGATCTGCGAGGGGGCGGAGCAACTCACGGTCGTCCCGCACAGGCGGACACCGCTCGGAGACGAGTAGTCCCCGGCGAGAACGGACAGGACCGCGAGCTCGAACGCCCCCTGGCCGGCGCGGCCACGACGCGGCCCGCATGGGCGCAAGGGAAGCCGGCTCCTATCACAGCGATGTGACCGACGCGACCTTCTCGAGTGGCGCCAAGTTCCTCCAGTGTGCGCTGCGACGACGGGACGTCCGTCTGGGCCTGGTCGTCACCGGGCGGCGGCGACGGTCCAGCCCCCGTCCTCGATGCGCCGCGAGCCGGGTGACCTCGGTCACCGTGCTCGTCGCCCGGAAGAGCTCGGCCAGGGTCTGCTCGATCGTGCTCGAGAACGGGACACGGTGGTCGTCGTCGCCGTCCTGGTCGAGGAGCTCATTCCCTTGCCTCAGCGGAGGGTGGAGCCGCCCCTTGCAGCCCCACCCGACCGACCCTCCCATCACCCTGGTGGGGAGGACTACTTGTGAACCGGGGGCGGAGTCAGCGCCTCCTCTGCGTCGACGCCGACCTCGAACTCCTCGAACCTCATCACCATCTCGGGGATGAAGGGGTGTTGATGCTCGTAGTGGATTTCGAAGGGCAGCTGCAGTCCGCCGCCGATGTCCCGGTAGTCGCCGAAGCGAATCTCGAGCCCGATCAGCCCCGCGCCCGGGAAGCGCGTGATGCGGTCCTCGCCGATCAACCGGCCCGACTCGGCGTCGACGATCTTGGTCGAACCGAGGGTGACGTGGGGTTCGGTGCGCACCAGGTGCAGGCGGCGCCCCTTGACCTCGACCGTGCGCAGGACTTCGACCCTCACGTAGAGCTGGGCCCAATCGCGCAGGCTGCGGATGGGGTGCCCGAGGAGCGCTTGCTCGGCCATCTCCCCCTCGGCTTCGTCGGGCTCGCCTCCGTTGACCGCCGTGATCAGGCGGCCGTCCGCCGTGACCCACTCGGAGCTGGCCTGGCCTCCGATCTCGACCGTTGTCCGCGAACGGGTCGCGTCGAAGATCATCTCGAGCGGACCGTTCAGCTTGCGGGCCGGCATGGACATCGTGCCGCGCATGCGGACCGTGCCCAGCGCGGCGATCGCCTCGGCGCCGTGGCACGTGGCCACCTTGGTCGCGATCTGTTCCGGGCCAAGCTCGTCGCCCGTCGGCACGTGACGAACCTGACGTTCGACGCGTTCAGCGAAGGGGAAGAGGAACGCCTCGGCCGGTCCCTCCTCAGGGGTCTGGAACTCGAGCACCCGCTCGCCCTTGCTGTCGAGCGCGAAGTGCCCGGGAGTGGCCGTCCCGATGAGCTCCTTGCGGAACGCTCCAGGCCGCTCGATCGAGAGGCCTCGCTCGCCGGCGCGAACCACGTAGTAGCTCACGACGTTGTCCTCGTCCCAGTAGATGCCCTCGTAGTCCGCAAGATCGGTGGCCACCCTGGAGCGCGCCGCCAGGTCGGCGCGGAAGGCGTCGGCCTCGCCGCGGAACAGGATGCGCTCGATGCCCCGCTCCACTGCGAGCCCCGAGTCCGAGCCGCGGCTCTGGGTGAAGTACAGCACGATCAGGTCGCGCTCCGGCCAGGCCCAGGCGTAGGTGCCATCGGAGCCGTTGTGGCCGAAGAGCACGGGGCGCGCTCCGAGGCCGGTCGCGAAGCTCATCCAGAGCTGACCGTAGTAGGTCTGGATGCCCTCGAACGCGTTGGGGTACTCGAGGTCGTTCGCTGGTCGCAGGCCGCGGCGAATGGCCTCCGGGGAGAGCAGCGCGCTCTCCCCGACCTGGCCCGCGTCCATCCAAAGGGTCAGGAAGCGCGCGTAGTCGCTCGTCGTGCAATAGAGGCTCTGGCTGCCGAGGAAGAAGGGGAACATCACCTCGCCCTCCGGGTCCCAGGGCCGCTCCCAGGCCCCGACGCCGCCGGAGTAGGCGCTCGGTATCCGCGCACGTGCCTCGCCGCGCCCCGCGAGCAGGGTCCACGAGTCCCGCATCCCGAGGGGATCGAGCACGCGCTCCTGCAGGACCTCGTGCAGGGGCTGACCGGTCACCACCTCGATGATCGCTCCCAGGGTGTCGGTCCCCGCGTCGCTGTACTGGAAGTCCGTGCCGACCTCGAACTCGAAGGTTGAGGCCGCGGCCTCGTTGGCCACACTCAGGATCCCGTCCTCGTACTGGTCCAGTCCGCGCGCGATGGTCGAGAACGCCAGACCGCTGGTGTGGGTCAACAGGTGCTCGACCGTGATCGCCCGCGTGTGGGGTTGGTCGAAGGCAGGCAGCAGCTCCGCGACGCGCGTGTCGAGCTTCAGCTTGCCCTCGTCGAGCAGCATCTGGACGACCGTGCCCGTCAGCGGCTTGGTCATCGAGCGCACGCAGTAGACCTGGTCGGGACGCATGCGTTCCCCCTCGGCCCGGTCCGAGTAGCCGAACGCGCGGCGCAGGACCGTGCGCCGGTTCTTGATCACGTGCAGCTCGCCACCGACGATCGCCTCCGAGTCGACCAGGTGCTCCACCTGATCGGCGAGCAGCTCGAGGTCCGGGGTCGAGAGCCCCTGCTCCTCCGGGCTGGAGGGCGGAAACGGGTCTGCCTGGGCGACGACGGGGACGGCGAGCAACAGGCCGACCCAAGACCGGAGGTGTCTCGTACGTAGCTTCATGCTCCTCATCATACCAACCGGTATGTACGAAGGGTGAGCCTTCGCCGAAAACATACTGTTCGGTATGATCGACCCGTCCCCAGCCCTTCCCTGCCGCCACTCAGCCCGTGCCTCCCACCTCCCGCCAGCCCCAGGCCACCCGCCAGCGCCTGATCGACGCCGCCTTCGCGGAGATCCATCGCCACGGCCTCGGACCGACCGGTCTGGACGCGATCCTGGAACGGGCGCAGCTGACCAAGGGTGCGGTCTACCACCACTTCGGCAGCAAGCAGGAGCTCGGGCTCGCGGTCTTCGACGAGGTGGTCGCGCCCTGGGTGCGCGGCGCGTGGATCGAGCCGGTGCGCGACGCGCAGGACCCGTTGAAGGAGCTGACCACCCGGGTGAAGGGCCTGGTCAAGCGCACCGCGGAAGAGCGCTCCCTCGGCTGCCCTCTGAACAACCTGATCCAGGAGCTGGGCGGGACCGAGCCCCCGTTCCAGGAGCGCATCAACGCACTGCTCGGGGAGTGGCGCACACAGCTCGCGCTCGACCTTGCGCGCGGCCAGGTCGCGGAGCAGGTGCGCCGCGACCTCGAGCCCAAGGATGTCGCGGCCTTTC
>JAQBVH010000245.1 GCA_027623615.1 Planctomycetota bacterium
CAGTCCCTGTCCGGCTCGACGCGCGCCGAACGGTTCGAGCTCCTGCGTCAGGCGAGCTTCCGTTGCTTCGCGGGCCTGGGTCACAAGCTGCTGTACGCCGTCCAGCTCGAGCGTGTCCTGGAGCGGGTCGACCAGCGCCTGGTCGAGCCGGCGCTGCGCTCGCTCCTGCGCTGCCTGCTCCATCCGAGCGCCGAGCGGGACACCGCCGCGTACGCGCTTGCGAACGAACTGGCCTCCGAGCTCCCCGCCGACTGGGAACGACAGGCGGATGACCAGGACGCGCTCCCCACCCTGGTCCGGTCACTGCGCGCGCTCTCCCCCGCCGAATCCCAGGCGGCCCTGGTGCGCGCGATCCGCGCAGGCCTGGGCCCGCAGAGCGCCTGGGATGCCCTGCGCCTGGCCGGGACCGACTCGTTCTTGCGACGCGCGCCCGGGGCGCGTCGCCGACACCTGCCAGTCCACACCGTGACGCTGATGAACGCCTTCGACAGCGCGCGCCGCAGGACTCCCGATCCGGACGTCCGCGCGCGCCTGGTGCTCACGGCGGCCGGCTGGCTCGCCCAGCTGCGCTCCGCGGGCGAGCAGCAGGCGGGCCCGGGCACGGACGACGACGGCATCTTCCGCGAGGACCTGCCGACGCCCCAGACCTCCACCTCGGCGCTCCTGCGCGTCGCCACCCAGGACCATCACCTCAAGTACGCTGCAGCCGCGCGTGAGGAAGCCGCGCGCGCGCCGCTCGCCTACCGCTCCCGGATCCTCGGCGCCGGCTTCGACTACCTACCGACGGGCGCCGATCTTGCCCCGCGGGCGCAGCTCGCGGAGCAGGTGCTCGAGCGGAGCGGGCGCGGGTAGGCGTCGGCGCCTTGGGTGCAGACTCGAAGGTGTGGCGCAAGACCATGTCCACGACCGAAGGTCGTTTGGGCCCCAACGGGGCCGCCTACGCGATCAGCCCCGGCACGACGCGCGCGTCCTCCACCCCGGTCAACCGCTGGTCGAGACCGAGGTAGGGATACGTGAAGCGCTCGTGGTCGATCCCGAGCAGGTGCAGGATCGTCGCGTTGAGGTCGTTCACGTGGACCCCCTGATCGACGACGTTGTAGGACCAGTCGTCGGTGACGCCGTAGGTCGTCCCGGCGCGCACGCCGCCGCCCGCCATCCAGGTCGTGAAGCAGCGGCCGTGGTGATCGCGCCCGCTGCCGGGGGCGCCGAGCTTGCCCTGGCTGTAGATCGTGCGGCCGAACTCGCCGCCCCAGATCACCAGCGTCTCGTCGAGCAGCCCCAGCCGCGCGAGGTCCGTCACCAGCGCGGCGCTGGCCTGGTCCGTGTCCAGGGTCTGGGCGCGCAGCTCGCGGTCGAGGTTCAGGTGCTGGTCCCAACCCCGGTGGAAGAGCTGCACCGTACGCACGCCGCGCTCGAGCATGCGCCGCGTGAGGAGGCAGTTGGCCGCGTAGGTCCCGGGCTTGCGCGCGTCCGGCCCGTAGAGCTCGAAGGTGCTCTCGGGTTCGGTCGAGAGGTCCGTGAGCTCGGGCACGGAGGTCTGCATGCGGAAGGCCATCTCGTACTGGGCGACGCGGGTCATGACCTCGGGGTCGCCGGTCGCCTCCGCGTGGGCCTCGTTCAGCCGCGCGAGATCGTCGAGCAACGCGCGGCGCGTGGCCGGGTCGACCCCCGGCGGATTCTGCAGGTACAGCACCGGGTTCGCTCCAGGGCGCAATTGCACTCCCTGGTGCGACTGCGGCAGGAAGCCGGAACCCCACAGGCGCGAGAAGAGCGGCTGCCCCGGGTTCTTACCCGTGCCCTGCGATAGGAG
Source organism: Planctomycetota bacterium (assembly GCA_027623615.1). Lineage (GTDB taxonomy): Bacteria > Planctomycetota > UBA1135 > UBA1135 > JALWOP01. The sequence continues at coordinate 1,811 of JAQBVH010000245.1, forward strand.
CACGAGGTACGCCGGGAGGTCGCGGTTCTCGCTCCCCAGCCCGTAGGAGAGCCAGGAACCGAGGCTCGCCTTGCCGGGCTGCATCGCGCCGGTGTTGATCGTGGTGATCGCGGGGTCGTGGTTGATCGCCTCGGTGTGCATCCCCTTCACGAAGCACAGCTTGTCGACGATGCGCGCCGTGTAGGGCATCAGCTCGCTCACCCACGCGCCGCTCTCGCCGTACTGGCGGAAGTCGTAGGGCGGCGCGAGCACGGGGTAGGTGCCCTGGCCGGAGGTCATGCCCGTCACGCGCTGGTCTCCGCGCACGGAGGCCGGCAGCTCCTGGGCGTGTAGCCTGCGCATCGCCGGCTTGTAGTCGAACAGGTCGATGTGCGAGGGGCCGCCCGATTGGAAGAGGTACACCACGCGCTTCGCGCGCGGCGCGAAGTGCGGGACGGCGCTCTCGTCCCCGCGCAGCAGGCCGGAGAGGGCCAGCCCGCCGAGCCCACCTGCGGAGCGTCCCAGGAAGGTGCGTCGCGTGAGCGCGCTCATCCCTTCGTCACCGTCTCGCTGAGGTTCAACAGGAGCGCCGCGACGAGGGTCCACGCGGCGTGCTCGCCCGCAGCGAGCGAGGTGTCGCGCGGCGCCTCCCCCACGGAGATCAACGCCGTCGCGTCGGCCGGGCGGTCGGCGTAGCGCTCGCGCTCGCGCTCCAGGGCGGACGCCACCACGTCGAGCTCGGCCTCGCTCGGCTCGCGCCCGAGCGTGAGGAGGTAGAGGTAGCGCAGGCGTGAGGCGTCGTCCGCGCCGCCCTCGAGCAGCACGCGCTGTCCGAGGGCCCGCGCCGCCTCGACGAAGCCGGTCTCGTTCAGGAGCACCAGCGCCTGGAGCGGCGTGTTGGTCCGCGAGCGACGGACGGCGCAGACCTCCCGGCTGGGCGCGTCGAAGGCGACCATCGTCGGCGGGGGCACCGTGCGCTTCCAGATCGTGTACATGCCGCGGCGGTACAGCCCCTCGCCGTGGTCCTGTACGTAGACCTGCTCGGTCGCGGGCGTGCTGCCGAAGTGGCTCATCTCACGCCACAGACCGTCCGGCTGGTAGGGCCGCGCGCTCGGACCACCGACGCGCGGCACCAGCAGCCCGCTCGCGGACAGGGCCACGTCGCGGATGAGCTCCGCCTGCAGCCGGAAGCGCGGGCCGCGGGCGAGCAGCCGGTTGCCCGGGTCGATCGCGCGCAGCGCTTCCGGGAGGGTGGAGTCCTGGCGATAGGTCGCGGAGGTCACGAGGCGACGCATCAGCGCCTTCACGTCCCAGCCGCTCTCCACGAACTCGACGGCCAACCAGTCGAGCAGCTCGGGATGGCTGGGCAGTGAGCCGCGCGTTCCGAAGTCCTCCGGCGTCTCCACCAGGCCGGCACCGAAGAGCAGCTGCCAGTAGGAGTTGACCGCGACCCGCGCCGTGAGTGGATGGCTCGGGTCCACGAGCCACTGCGCGAGCCCCAATCGGTTGGCGGGCGCATCGGGAGGCAGCGGCGGGCCCGGCCCGACCTGCTCGCCCTTCTGGTCGTAGGCGCCGCGCATCAAGACGTGCGTAGGGCGCGGGACCTGGCGATCCTGCATGACCATGCTGGTCGTCAACGGCGACGCCTCGAGGCGGTCCTGGTCGGCCTCCAGCGCCGCCAGCTCTCCGCGCAGCTCGGAGAGGGCGGGGTCCCCCTGGCGGTGGTAGTCGCGCAGCAGCGTCCACTGCGCCTCCGACCGCTCGCCGGGCTCGAACCGCAATGCAGCGAGCACGTCTTCCGGCGGACCCGACTCGCCGAGGCGGAAGTACACGCCGCCCGGGCCGCCGTAGTTGACGATCTTGACGAGCAGCACGTTCACGTCCGCGCGGGCGCGTACCTGGACCCGCTCCTGGTCGGGGGCGACGCCGCGCTGGACGTTCTCGTCGAGGACGAGCGCGCCGTTCCACCACACCCGGATCGAGTCGTCGCTGCCGAAGTAGAGGTCGAGCGGCCCCTCCTGGGCGCAGGTAATCGGGCGCGCGAGGTAGGTCGCCGTGTTCGGAGTCGGCAGGGCGTGGGCCTGCCCGTCCACGAGGTCCGCACGCTCGACCCACTCGACCGCCCCTGCCCCGTCGCCGCCCGGCTCGGGTCCGTAGTCGGTCCGGAAGGCCTCGTCCCCGTCCGCCGCCGTGAAGGGCCCGGCGACTCGCCAGGGGCCCAGGGCGGGCGGGTTCCACTCGGCCGTGCCGTGCTGGGCCTCGGCGACCCACTCCTCGAAGCGGGCACGCCGCTCGGGGGTGTCAGCGGCGAGCGCGGCCTCGAGTTCGCCGCGGCGCAGCTCGAGTTGCGCGAGCTCGCGCTGCTGCTCCTCGGAGTAGACCGGCAGGAAGGGCACGGAGTTCTTGCCCCCGTTCCCGTCGTTCCCACGGTCGGCGATCGAGTTGAAGTACGCGAAGAACTGGTAGTACTCCCGCTGGGAGAGGGGGTCGTACTTGTGGTCGTGGCAGCGGGCGCAGCCCACGGTCAGGCCCATCCACGCCTGGGCCGTGGTCGCGACCCGGTCCGCGGCGTATTCGACGAGGTACTCCTCCTCGATCGTCCCCCCCTCGTGGGTGTTCATGTGGTTGCGGTTGAACCCCGACGCGATGCGCGTCTCGTCCGTGGCGTCCGCGAGCAGGTCGCCGGCGAGCTGCTCGACCGTGAAGCGGTCGAACGGCTTGTTGTCGTTGAACGCCGCGATGACCCAGTCGCGCCAGGCCCACATGTGCCGGCCGCCGTCGATCGAGTAGCCGTTCGTGTCGGCGTAGCGCGCGACGTCGAGCCAGGCGAGGGCCATGCGCTCTCCGTAGGCGGGCGAGCCGAGGAGGCGCTCCACGACCCGCTCGTAGGCGTCGGGCCGGTCATCGCCCACGAAGGCGAGGATCTCCTCGGGCGTCGGAGGCAGCCCGGTCAGGTCCAGCGTGACCCGGCGCAACAACGTGTGTCGCTCCGCCTGCGGCGCAGGGCGCAGCCCCGCTTGCGCGAGCCGCGCCTCGACAAAGGCGTCGATCGGTCCGCGGCCCCAGGCTGTGGGGTCCGGCAGCGCGGGCGCGCTCGGGGCGACGAAGGCCCAGTGCGCACTCCAGGGCGCGCCCTGCCGCAGCCAGCGCTCCAGGACCTCGAGCTCGTCCAGGGTCAGGGGCTCCTCCCCCTGGGGCGGCATGCGCTTGGCAGGCTCGGCGCGCAGGCGCTGGAGCAGCTCGCTCTCGGCGTGGTTCTCCCGATCGATCACCAGCAGCGCCTGGTCCTCGAGATCCAGCCGCAGGTGCGCCTTGCGCGCCGCCTCGTCGGGGCCGTGGCATGCGAAGCAGCGGGCCGCGAGGATGGGGCGCACCTCACGCGCGAAGTCGACCTGCACGTCGAGGTGCGGGTCGACGAGCGGGAGAGCAGCCAGGATCACGAGCATGTCGCAGACCACGATAGCAGGGCCAACCGGTCTCCTGGTCCAGTTCCCCCGCTGCCCTGGGTAGGATCTGGCCATGACCAAAGCCCAAGTCCTCGCCTACCTGAAGCGGGAGCAAGACGAACGCGGGATCGCGAACTGGGACATGAGCGGCGGGCCAGCCACCGGCCTCCAGAGCTACGGGATTGGCCTGACCCGCCTGCGCAAGTACGCCAGGGGACTCGGCCGCGACGCCAAGCTCGCCGGGCAGCTGTGGAAGTCCAGGGTCTACGAGGCCAAGGTCATCGCGCTGCTCATCGACGACCCCAAGTCGATGACCATGGAGCAGGCCGAGGAGCAGGTCGAACAGCTCCACGGAGGCTACCTGGCCCACGTCTTCTCGTCCTGTGACGCGACCCTGGCCAAGGCGCCGTTCGTGGTCGAATTGATGGAGCGCTGGGTCGTGGCCAAGGACGAGACCCGCAGGCGCTGCGGCCACGGCCTGCTCTACGAGATCTCCAAGTCCAAGCGCAAATCCGCCCCCGACGAGGCGACCTTCCTGCGCCACGTGGCGCGTATCGAGCAGACGTACGAGCATCAGTCGATCGACGTGCTGATGTCGATGGGCGGCGCCCTGATGGGCATCGGC
>JAQBVH010000246.1 GCA_027623615.1 Planctomycetota bacterium
GCGGGTCGGGGCCCCAGAATGGCCGCGCCATGACCACGCCCGAGAAGCATCCCGAGACCGCCCGCCACCTGGCCGCATTCCAGCGCGGGGCGATCGACCTGATCGAGATCCCCGAGCTCGAGGGGATGCTGAACGAGGCCCTCAGCAGGGGCGCGGGCCTGCGGGTCAAGTTCGGCATGGACCCGAGTTCGCCAGACCTGCACATCGGCCACGCGATCCCGCTGCTCAAGCTGCGCCAGCTCCAGGAGCTCGGGCATACCGTGGTGCTGATCGTCGGCGACGCGACGGCCATGGTCGGGGACCCCTCGGGTCGCAACACCCTGCGCCCGGTGCTGACCCGCGAAGAGGTCGAGCACAACCTCCAGACATACACCGAGCAGGCAGGCCGCATCCTGGACATGTCACGGTGCATCGAGGTGCGTCGCAACTCGGAGTGGTTCGGCGAGATGCGCTTCGAGGAGCTGCTCAAGCTCTGCACGCGCATGACCGTGTCGCAGATGATCGAGCGCGACACCTTCCGTCGCAGGATGGACAAGCAGGAACCGATCGGTATCAACGAATTCCTGTACCCGCTGATGCAGGGCTGGGACTCGGTCATGATCGAGTGCGACGTCGAGCTCGGAGGCTCGGACCAGCTCTTCAACCTCCATGTCGGACGACGGTTCCAGGAGCAGGAAGGCCAGCGTCGCCAGGTGATTCGCACCCACCCGCTGATCAACGGCCTCGACGGCCGCAAGATGAGCAAGAGCTACGGGAACGCGATCGGCGTGACCGATGACGCGCGCGCGATGACCTTCGGCGTGATGCGCCTCGATGACGAGGCGATGGAGACCTGGTTCGTGCAGCTGACCCAGGTGCCGGAGGACGAGATCCAGAGCCTCATGGCCGGTCATCCGCGGGAGGCCAAGGCGCGGCTCGCGTCGGAGCTCACGACCTTCTTCCACGGCGAGGAAGCCGCGGCCGAAGCGGCGGCGGCCTTCGATCGGGAGGTGCGCGACAAGCAGCTCCCCGACGACATCCCGGAGCACGCTTGGGATCCGGCCTGGGGGGAGTCCGTGGGACTGCCCGGGCTCCTCAAGTCCCTCGGACTCCAGTCGTCGACCTCCGAAGCGCGCCGGTCGATGAGCGGCGGCGGCGTGAAGCTCGATGGAGAGCCGGTCACCGACCCGCACCACCAGGTCACGCCACCCACGGGTCCGATCCTGATCCAGGTCGGCAAGAAGCGTTTCGCCAAGCTCGTGCCGACGACGTAAGGCTGGTTGGCTGGGGGCCTTCTGGTCGCGGACGGCGGTCTCATGAAGGGACCGGCCTCCCTTCGAGGGACGTGGGAGACATGCCGTGTCCTGGAGGCGTCAGGCGCACGGGGGCAGAGTTTTCCCTGGCTTGCCGGGACCTAGGGGTGCTGTACGTGAGGTGTTCCCGGGCCGGCTCTCGCGGTGGTTCAACTGCGGGCCCTCCCTCCTCAGCCTCGAACCGCGGGCGGAATCCCGTGGATGGACCCATGAGATTCAATCCCATTCTCCTGGCCTTCACCTGCCTGGGCGCGTCTTCGTTCGCTCAGCAAGGCGTGACTGGCGCCGGTGGACCCTACAACCCGGTCTTCACCGTCATGGAGCAGGACGACGGCACGATCCTCGCTGCCGATCGCGACGGGACGTACTCCTCCCGCACCTGGGCCGAGTACTTCGCCTCACCGTTCTTCAAGAAGCACAACCTGCGTTGCGGCAAGGGGGCCCGGCCCAAGCGGTCGGGCGCCTTTCTGCGTGCGGTCGCGGTCGGTCAGTTCGCGCGCACCTGACCGAACAGGTCCGTACGCACCTCGGGGTACTGCTCGTCGTCGATCAGGACCAGGACCTGCGCCTCGATCCGACCGGCGGGCAGGGTCGAGCTGGCGACCACCTGCAGGGCCCAGCGCTCACAGTGCCCTGCGTCGTCGACATAGGCGCCCTCCTTGGGGCCCCAGGTCACGCTCATGTGTTCGGCGCTAGGACCGCTGAGGCGCACGTCTTCCAAACGCACGCGCAGTCCGGGAATGCGCGCCACGACGTCCAAGGGCAGCGTGCGCGTTTGGCCCTGGACCATGCCGCCGAAGTTGGGGACGGCGCGGTCGAAGCCGACGTCGTCGACGACCTGGGCGTAGACGGGGATGTCCAGGGTGGTGGGCTCGTCCTCGTCATCGGTCGCGTCCAGGGTGACGACGCCCTGGAATGCGCCCTTGGGTTTCATCGGGGGCACCACGGCCGTGAGGGTCCAGATGTGCTCGCCGTTCACGAACAGGTATTCGATGGTCGCTGCGAGGTCGTTCGTGGTTCCCCGGATTCCGACGACCTTCCCCTGGCCGCGCCGAACGCCGGTCATGACCTCGACCTGACCTGAGCCACCGTAGGTGTGGGGGATCGCGCCCAACTGGACGGACTTGGGCGAGATCAGGAACGGACGGTAGGACTCGAGGTGCACCTCGAACTGGACGAAGGGGGTCGCGGGAGCGTCCGTGCCCAGCTGAAGGATCGCCAGCTTCTGGGAGTTGGCGGTCATGCTGCGGGTGTTGACGCCGAGCAGGAGTTCCACCAAGCCGCCGGCGGGCACCGTCAGAACCTCCCCTTGACGCTCGAGGTCGCCCTCCTCGAGCACCTGCCCGTCCTCGTCGACCAACCGGATGCGCTCGGGCGCGAGGCACAGGCAGACCCCGGAGGCGTACTTGATCTTGACCGACTCCGCAGACGTGTTGCGCATGCGGATCGGGAGCTCGTGGCGCGTGCCGTGCTCGAGCCGACCCATGTCGAAGAAGAACGGCCGGCGTGGATCGGCCGGGTCGTCGTTGAGGATCACCAGGCCCGCGGGCTTGGCGGCGGCGCCTCCCGCGGAGTCGCCACAGGCGGCCAGGGGTAGGAGCGCGAAGAGCAGGAGGAGAAGACGCATGCGGTGGGTCGGAGGTCTGCGGACCTGGGGATCCGAACAGGGCATGGTAACGCCGGCGCCTCAGCAAGCCCCAGGCCAACCCCCAGGCTGTCGGGGCGTTGTGAATGGGGAGCCTCCGCACTGCCTCGAGAGCGGAATGGCCCGGCTCCCCGCGCGGTGCGCCCCGCTTCCGCTCGCCCGACCGTGCTGGTCCGCACAGGCGGTCCCCGGCGGCTCAATCCTCGGGGGCGTCCAGTCGCCAAACGTCCTCCAGGTCCAGGAACTGCTTCAGGCGCTGGACCTCCGGGTGGTCCGGGGCGAAGAGGTTGGTGAGCTCATCGGAGTCCGCGCCCAGGTCGAAGAGCTCACCGGCGGCAGGGTCATGCCGGCGCCAGACCAGCTTCCAGCGTCCGTCGCTGACGGCGTACAGGTTGTCGAAGTGCCCGGGCGGCAGGTAGCGCGCGGGCGGGGAGTGGGCGTCGAGGAGGTTCAGGGCGTCGGCGTAGGCCTGGCGCGGTGCCTCCTCCCGCATGCCGCGCATCAGCCCGAGGACGCTCGCGCCGTGGATCGGCTGGGTGCCGCCGATCTCGAGCGCCTCGAGGATCGTCGGGACGATGTCGATCGTGCGCACCTGGTCAGAAACGACTCTCGCGGGCGGCTCCCCGGGGACCTTCACGATCAGGGGGACGTGCAGGCACCAGTCGTAGAGCAGGCGGTGCTTGGCCCAGCCATGGTTCTCCCGACCTTCGCCCAGGCCCTCGCCGTGGTCCGCGGTGATCACCACGATCGTGTCGTCGTACTGATCGTGGTCGCGCAGCCACTGCAGCACGCGGCCGAGCTGGGCGTCCATGTAGGTCAGCTCGGGGCCGTAGAGCTGCTCGCGCAGCGCGTGGCGGAGCGCGCCCCTGGGTGCCTGGAGTCGTGGACGTCGAAGAGGTGCAGCCACAGCATCCACTTGCGGTCGTCGGTCGCGCGCAGCTCGAGCCACCCGAGGGCGCCGGCCACCGTGCGGTCGGAGCGGCGCTGGCTCGAGGAGGCCCCCGACCGGTCGAAGAATACCTGGCGCTGTGGCTGCTTGGCGTGGGCGAGTGCCTCGGCGTCCGTGCCGGACGCGAAGTCCTCGAAGCCCTGGTTCAGGTCGCAGACCTCGCTGACCGCGTAGGCCGAGAGCATGGCCCCTGTCGCGTAGCCGGCGCGCTCGTGCAGGACCTCGGGCAGGGTGTCGACCTCTGCGTCGAGCGCGTGGGAGACCTCGTCCGAGTGGAAGACGCGCAGGCCGTGCCTGTAGTTGTTGAGGCCGGTCAGGATCGAGGCGTGGGACGTCGGCGTGATGCCAGACGTCGAGATGCAGCGCTCGAAGCGCGCGCCGTCCGCGGCGACCTGGTCGATGTGGGGGGTGCTCGTTCCGGACCCGTAGCAGCCCAGCCAGTCAGGGCGGGTCGTGTCGAGGGTGACCAAGAGTACGTTCCAGCCGGGTCGCGCCGGCTGCCGGGGGTCCTCCGCCGCGCCGCAGGCGCCCAAGGCCAGGAGGAGGAGCGCGGACGGACCGCTGGCGTCGATGCGTTCGAGCATGGCGAGGGGCGTGGGGGCGTCGCCGGGCGACGACAAGCTACCTCCGCCGTGGATGCGCGCTCGGGTGAGGTGCCATGGGTCCGTGTCGGCGGAGCAGCCCCATCTACGCGCTGCGGGTCGAGCTGTTGGACCCGTCGGTCTGGGGACGGACGCTGGTGCTAGTTGCCCCCGTCTTGCTCGTCGTCCTTGTCCTCTTCCTCGCCGCCGCCGCCGTAGCCCAAGCCGCCGAGGGCGTCCGCGCTGGCGGCGGTGCCCTCGCCGTCGCGGGGGCGGTCGATGCGGAAGGCGTCCGCGTCGTCGAGGTACTTCTTGAGGCGCAGGACCTCCGGGTGGTCCATCGCGAAGAGGTTCTGAAGCTCCTTGGGGTCGGCGCGCAGGTCGAAGAGCTCCCCCGTGGCGGGGTTCTGCGTACGCCAGACCAGCTTCCAGTCGCCGTCGCAGGCCGAGTAGAGGTTGTCGTGCTGCCCGGCGGGCATGCGCCCAGCCGCGGGGGCGTGGTCGTCGAAGAGGTTGAGCGCATCCGCATAGGCCATGCGCTTGCCAGCCTCCTCCTCACCCCGCATCAGGCCGAGCACGCTCGCGCCGTGCACGGACTGGGAGCTCCCGATCTCGAGCGCCTCGAGGATCGTCGGGACGATGTCGATCGTGCGCACCTGGTCGGCGACGACCGTGGCGGGCTTCTCGCCGGGCACCTTGACGATGAGCGGGACGTGGACGCCCCAGTCGTACAGCAGGCGGTGCTTGGCCCAGCCGTGACGCTTGAGGCCGTCCTTGAGGCCCTGCCCGTGGTCGGCGGTGATCACGACCACCGTCCTGTCGTACTGCCCGTTGTCGCGCAGCCACTGCAGGACGCGACCGAGCTGCGCGTCCATGTAGGTCAGCTCCGGGCCGTAGAGCTGCTCACGCAGGTCGTGCTTCGGGTCCCTCGGCGGATCGCTGGCCGTCAAGGGGAAGAGCGTTCCCGAGTCGGCGATCCACTCGTCCGGGGGCACGATCGTGTAGTCGTGAACGTCGAAGAGGTGCATCCACATCATCCAGTGGCGCCCCTCCTCCTTCTTCTCGTTGAGCCAACCGAGGGCGTCGCGGACGGTTCGATCGGCGCGCCGCTGGGTGTCGGTCTGGCCTGTGCGGTCGAAGAACACCGTGTGCTTGTTCTGCTGCTCGGCGTTGATCTCTTCGAGGTTCACGCCGTGCAGGTAGCGATCGAAGCCCTGGTGGAGGTTGTAGATCTCGCTGACGACGTAGGCGGACAGCATGGCACCGGTCGTGTAGCCACCGCGCTCGCGCAGGATCTCGGGCAGGCTGTCGACCTCCTCCTTGAGGGTGTGCGAGATCTCGTCCGAGTGGAACACTCGCATCCCGTGGGCGTAGTTGTTCAGCCCGGTCA
>JAQBVH010000247.1 GCA_027623615.1 Planctomycetota bacterium
GCGCACGAGCCGGTGGGTGGAGTCCTCGTGCTCGGGCTCGACGCAGCGCTCGTCACCGTAGAAGAGGTCGATCGAGCTCCAGTCGAGGCGCCGCGCGAGCGCGCTGTAGGTCGCGATGGGGGTCGAGCCGCCGCAGAGCGCGAGGCTGGCCCGGCCGCGCTCCGCGATGGCCTCCTCCATCTGGTTCTTGATCCACGCCACGGCGTACGGGGTCCAGTCCTCGGCGACGATCAGGTGTTCAGGCTTGTTCACGCGATTGGTACCCATTGGTGGCCGGAACGGGAGAGGAGCTCGTCCGCCTCGGGAGGTCCCTGCGCGCCGCGCTCGTAGACAGACAGGGGCAGCTGCTCCGCCTCGTAGGCCGCGAGCAGGGGGTCGACGAACTCCCAGGAGAACTCGACCTCGTCCACGCGCGCGAACAGGGTCGCGTCGCCGCGCATGCAGTCGAGCAGCAGGCGCTCGTAGGCCTCGGGCGGAGTCTTGGCGAAGGCCTCGGCGTAGCTGAAGTCCATCGTCACGCCGCCGACGCCCTGGCCCTCGCCCGGGACCTTGGAGGCGACGTGCAGCGAGATGCCCTCGTTCGGCTGGATGCGCAGCTTGAGGACGTTGGGCGGGATCATCTGGCAGGTGGCCTCGTCCCCGAACAGGCAGGTCGGGATCGACCGGAAGTGGAAGCTCACCTCGGTCACCCGGTTCGCCAGCCCCTTGCCCGCGCGCAGGTAGAACGGCACGCCGTTCCAACGCCAGTTGTCGATGTAGGCGCGCATGGCCAGATAGGTCGGCGTGCGCGAGTCGCCCGTGACGCCGGGCTCCTCGTGGTAGTCAGCGTACTGACCCCAGACCACGTGGTCGCTGACCTCACCCGGATGCAGGCGGCGCAGGGAGCGCAGCACCTGGCTCTTCATGTTGCGGATCTCGTAGGGCCCGAAGTCGACCGGCGGCTCCATCGTGCACAGGGCGAGCACCTGCAGGAGGTGGTTCTGCACGACGTCGCGCACGACCCCGGTCTCCTCGTAGAACGACCCACGTCCCTCGACCCCGATCGCCTCGGCCATCGTGATCTGCACGTGGTCGATGTGGTTGCGGTTCCAGAGCGGCTCGAAGATCGCGTTCCCGAAGCGGAAGACCAGGATGTTCTGGACGGTCTCCTTCCCCAGGTAGTGGTCGATCCGATAGACCTGATGCTCCTCGAGGACGCCACGCGTCACCGCCGTCAGGTCCTGGAAGCTGGCCAGGTCCTGGCCGAGCGGCTTCTCGATGATCACCCGCGACCAGGGACGGGTGTCCGCCTTGCGGCGCGGCGTGATCAGCTCGGACTTCTTGAGCTGGGTCAGGATGGCCGGGAAGGCCGAGGAGGGCGTGGCGAAGTAGAAGAGGTGGTTGCCCTGGGTCCCGTGCTGGATCGCGACCTCGTCCAGCTTCTTGCTCAGGCGCGCGTAGGCCACCAGGTCGTCGGCGGCGCCGGGCACGGCGTAGATGCAGCTCGCGAAGCGCTCCCACACGGCCTCGTCGATCGGCGTGGTGCGCGAGTGCTGCTCGAGCTCCTCGCGCAGGCGCTGACGCAGGGCGGAGTCCTCCCCCACCGAGCGCGAGAAGCCCACCAGCGCGAAGTTCTCCGGCAGGGCGTTCGACGCCACGAGGTGATAGAGGGCCGGTACGATCTTGCGCCGGGCCAGATCCCCCGTGATCCCGAACAGGATCAGCGCGCAGGCGTCCGGCTCGCGCTGGGGCCTGGAGGTCAGGCGCGGGGCGAGCTCGGTCTGGACTTGTACGCGGGAGTTGGGCACGGGCGGCCAGGGTAGGTGATCGGGGAGGCCGTTTCGACGCCGCCGGCAGGGCAAGTTCGCCCGGCTCGCTCAGTCCACCCGCTTGTACGTCCCGCCCGTGTCCTCGCACAGCCACCGGAGCAGCGTCGAGTCCTGCCCCATCGAGATGCCGTGGATCTTGACGTGGCGGGCTGCGTTCCAGCGGGCCACCTCGGCTCGGATCTCCTCGATGTCGGTGAGCTCACCTACCGTCGGGGCGCCGTCCGAGAGCAGGTAGACCGTGTCGACCAGGGGGTCGGCGAAGGCCAGCTGCAGCGCGGGGTACAGGGCGGTCGAGCCGATCGCGTACTGCTCGTGCACGAAGCGCAGCGCCTTGGCGCGGTTCGACTTGTTCATCACGAGGGTCTTGCGGCTGAGGGCCTTCACCGTCTCCTCGAAGAAGATCACGTTGAACAGGTTGCCGTCGGGCAGCGACCGCACGACCCGGGTCAGCTGCTCCTTGGCGACCTCCATGCGCGACTTCTCGAGCGTGCCGACCGTCTTGACGGTCAGGCGCATCGAGCCCGAGGTGTCGAGCACGAAGACCACGCGCTCGCTCTCGACCTCGATCTCGTAGAAGTCCTCGGGCAACGTCGTCGTGCCGCCGCGGTCCTGCTTGGTCCGGTTGTTCAACGCGGTCTGGGCCTGGGCTGCTCCGGGGACGCGGAAGGTCGAGCCTTCGTTCTCCCACCAGCGCACCCAGCCCGCGGGGAGCCGCCCGAGGTCCATGGCGGTGATGCCGACCAGCGCGGCGTGCACGTCGCTCTCGAGCCGCCCCGTCTCGATCGTCATGCGCTCGATGAGCACCGGGATCGCCTGCTTGGGCCGCGCCTTGAGCAGCTGGTGCAGCACCTCGACGCGCACGGACCAGGACTCGTCCGGGATCATCGCCACCAGGGCGTCGAGGGCCTCGGGGGTGCGCACCTCGGCCAGGGCCGCGGCGGCGCCCATGCGCAGGGCCTCGTCCTTGGACCTGGCGAACCCGAGCAGCCGCTCGCGAAATTCCGGGCTGCCCTTCTCGACCACGCCCAGGCCCACGATCGCGGCGCGGCGCAGGCTGGCCTCGGAGTGCTCGAGCAGGGGCTCGAGGGCGGGGCCGCGATCGAGTTGGTCGACGCGCTCGATCAAGAAGTCGACCGCGAGCAGTGCCACGGCCGAGTCCCGATCAGCGCAGGCCGCCGCGAAGGCCTCGTTCGTGGCCGGCTGGTGGTCGTCCCGGAGCAGGCGCAGGAGGATCAGCTTCCAGACGCGGTCGAGCTTGCGGTCGCCGAGGGCCTGCGCGAGCACGGCGCGGGCAGCGGGCTCGCGCACGATCGCCAGGCTGTCGCGCACGACCTCCCGGTGCGGCATCTGGGCGAGCAGCGCGGCCCGGGCGGGGCCGACGCCGAGGTAGAACACGCCCGCTTCGAGGGCCAGCCCGCCCTCGAAGATCGCGCGCACGGCGTCGGGGTCCTGGCTCTCGGCCCGGTGCACGACCAGCGCGTCGTGCAGGAGGGTGCGCACGCTCTCGTCCTTGTGCTCGACCGCCCACTCCATGGCGGCCTCGACCGGGTCGAAGCGCAGCACCGCGCGGGCGGCGGCCAGCCGGAAGGCCTCACCCTTGCCCTTGCGCACCTCGTTCTCGAGCAGGGACTGAGCGCGGGCGGCCAGCTCGGGCTCGTCGGCGAACTCCGCCAGCGCGAGGTAGAGGTCCGCGCGCAGCTTGTCCTCCTTGATCAACCGCAGGGCGCGCTCGAGGGCGGAGAGCGCCTCGGGCGTGCCGTGCTCGCCGAGCTGCGCGAGCACCTTGGGGTCGAGCCCGTCCTTGTCCGTCTGAACGCGACGGGAGAGGTCCGAGACCGACGGCAGGTCCTGGCCGAGAGCCAGGCCTGCGCACAGGAGCAGGAAGACGAACCTCAACGCAGTCCGAGCTCGCGCTTGTTCTGCTTGATGTAGTCGAGGGCCTTCTTCGTGTCGCCCGCGTGCTCGCCCTCGGCGGGCTGGAACACCTGACCGGTGATCTGCTTGAGGGTCCAGGTCACGTCACGTCGCGTCCAGCTCCAGACCTCCCACTGGGCCGCCCAGTAGTCACCGGACGGGTTGTTGGGATCGTCGACGGCGGCCGGCTGGGGTGGGGTCAGCTTCTCCGCCAGCTTGCGCACGATGCCGTAGTCGGTGGTCTTGATCTGCCCGAAGTAGCGCACGGCCGCCTGCGCGATCTCCTTGTCCTTGCCCTTCTCGACGAACCCGAGCATGTCCTTCTCGAGCTTGCGGTAGCCCATGCGGCCGAGGGCACCGATGACCGCCGCCATCACGGTCGGCTTCTCCTTCTGGACGGCCTTGTCCTTGTAGGCCTTGAGCAGGGCCTTCAGCGCGCCCTTGTCCTCGGGGAAGTTGGCGAGGACGTGCGCGCAGGCGATCTGCACCTCGGCCTCGCGCAGGTAGGTGAAGATGTCGATGTCCTTCTTGGACATCGTGCCCATCTCCTTGGCCTGTTCGCGCGCCTGGCGCTTGTCGTGGGTGCTGGCCTTGTACGCCATCTCCTCGATGGCGGCCTCGAGGAACTCGGGGTTGTCGTGGCCGGACATGGCGGCGAGCACCTCGCCGATCCGCATGCCGTCCTGCTCCTCCCGGGCATCCTTCAAGCGGGAGAGCAGCGCCTTGACGTCCGCCTCGGGCGCCGAGGTGATCTCGGTCTCCTCCTCGTCGAGCACTTCCTGGGCGAGCGAGAGGGGAGCGAACCAGAGTACGAGCGTCAGCAGGAACAGCCACTTCATGAGGATCTCCTTCGAGGCGCCATGCTAACACCGGGCATCGGTCCCGCGCATTTTGAGTAGGCCAGGGGTGGCCCCGCGCCGCCACCACAGCAGAATTCCGCGGCATGGACGCTGCAGACCTCAAGGCCGACCGACCCGACCTCACCTGCGAGGAGGCCGCGCTCGTGGCCCGAACACATTCCGGAGCCCTGGTGAGCGTCGAGGAGCTCCCGAGCGACCGGGACCGCAACTTCCGGTTGACCGCGCGGGACGGCGAACGCAGCGTCCTCAAGGTCGCAGCGCTCGCAGAGACGCGGGAAGTCCTCGCCCTCGAGAACCTCGTCATGGCCCGCGCGCACGCGGCGGGCGTGCCGGTGCCCCTCGTGCTGCCGGACGTGGACGGCGAACTGCTGCGCGCGGTGACACTTTCGGACGGCCGCACGCATTGGGTAAGGCGCATCAGCTGGCTGCCCGGACGACCGCTCGCGGAGGTGCGCCCCAAGTCGGCCGAGGTGCTCGGCGAGCTCGGCGCGCTGCTCGGGCGCCTCGACCTCGAGCTGGCGCAGATCGCTGACCCCGCTGTCCAGCGCGAGCTGTTCTGGGACCTGCGCAGCGCCGCGCGCTCCTTCGACCCCGCCCAGGCGGTGATGGCGAACGCCGAGCGCCGCGGCCTTTTCGAGCGTTGGCGCGAGCGCCTCGCCCCCACGCTGGTCCTGCTGGATGAGCTGCCGCGCCAGCTGATCCAGAACGACGCCAACGACTACAACGTGCTGGTCGAGGAGAGCCTCGACGGCCAGCGCATCAGCGGCCTGCTCGACTTCGGCGACTGCGTGTGGACCGCGCGCGCCGCCGAGCCGGCGATCGCGATGGCGTACGCGATGCTGGACGCGCCGGACCCGGTCGGGTGCGGGCTGGCCCTCGCGGGTGGCTACTGCTCGGCGTTCCCGCTCGAGGACCGCGAGCTGGAGCTCCTGTTCGAGCTTGCGGCGCTGCGCTTGATGCACTCGGTCGCCAACTCGGCCCTGCGCATGGCCGAGGAGCCGGACGACGCTTATCTGACGATCAGCGAGGCGCCTGCGTGGCGCCTGCTCGAACGCATGCTCGAGGTGCCGCAGGCGGAGGGCGCGGCGCGACTGCGCTTGGCTGCGGGGCTCGAACTCGGCGGCCCGAGCCTGCCCGCGAACGCCCTCGCCGGCTGGCTGCCCCTCGGGGAGGTGCACCCGCTCGACCTCTCGCTGACGAGCCCTCCTACTCGACGAGCTACTCCTGGGCGGAGTTGCTGCGCCGGGTCTTCGAGATCGACGTCCTCACTT
>JAQBVH010000248.1 GCA_027623615.1 Planctomycetota bacterium
CGCCGAGCTCGAGCCCGTGCTCAGGGCCCTCGCGGACCGCGATCGGGTCGTGCTCGAGCTGCGCTTCACCCAGGACCTGACCCACGCCCAGGTGGCGGCGGTCCTCGGCGTCTCCGAGCGCACGGCGAAGAGCTGGGCGGCGCGCGCCCTCGAGCACCTGCGGGAGCGCCTGGAGGAGCAGCGATGAACGACCCCGTTCTCGAGGCGCTGCGCTCGCTGCCCACCCCGTCGCCGCCGCCCGTGGAGCAACTCCTCGCGCGCGCTTTCCCCGACGGTCTGGTTCGCCGACCGCGGGTCTCGGTGGCCGTCCTGGCCGCCGCGTCGATCAGCACGGCGAGCCTGCCCCTGATCCTGCCCGGCTCGCAGCAGGCACACGTGTGGGGAGAAGGCCTCGTTCGCAGGGGCGAGCAATGGTCGAGCGCGGTCGTGGAGATCCTTGGAGAAGACCAGCGATGAAATGGACACGACCCCTGTGCCTGATCTTGGTCCTCGGCCTCACCGTCTGCGGATGGATGCTGCTGCCCGAACCGAGGCAGGTGGCAGCTGCCCCCTCCGGCAGTCTGGATTCCTCACTCGCGGAGCTGGTGCTCTCTTTCTTGGGCCTGGGCTTGCCCGTGTTGGCCTTCGGCCTGATCGCCTGCTGGAGCGCGGCTGGTCTCGGCTCGCTCGGCTCGGTGGCCCGCTTCCTGATGGGGACGGAACGCGAGCGTGACCTCGTCGCAGCTCATCACGGCATGGCCGCTGCGGCGCGGGCGATGGTGCAGGGAGGCTTGACCCTCGGCCTGCTCGGCACCGCGGCGATGTACATCCTGATCGGCGAGGCCTTCAAGAGCAACGACTACGCGTCGCCCGCCGACATCGCGTACCTGATCTCCTTCTCGCTCGTGGCGCCCTTGATGGCCCTCGGTGTCGGGAGACTCGTACTGGGTGTGGGTGCGGACGCTGCAGCGATGCGCGCAGGCTTGTCGACCCGACGCACCTTCGAATCCCGCGACGACCTGATCCTGCTCCTGTTCATCTTGCCCCCCGTGTTGCCCTTCGGCTCGGCCCTGTGGCCGCTGCCGACCGTCCAGTAGGAATCGCCATGTCTCGCAAGCCTCTCGCCCTCCTGTTGACCTGGGGCGTGCTCGTGTTGGTGGCCAATCGCTTGGCCTTCTCGCCGCGCCTCTGGTTCGACCCGGCGGTGCTCGCCTACGTCCTGGCCTTGCCGCTCCTGGTCGGCGTCGCGATGGTGGGACCGGCCGAGCTCCTGCGCGTCTTCCAGGACGCGTTCGCCGCACGGCCCGAGGACCTCTCGATCGAGCGGCGCGCGCACGCCGCCGCGACCTTGAACGCGCTGGGCGGTTGTGCTGTCGCTGCGGGCGTCCTCGGCCTGTTCGGCATGTTGATCGCCGCCTTCAACTCGATCGCATCGTCCGGTGGCCAGGCATCTGCGCACGACTTGCTCGCGGGCGTGCCGAGCATGGTGTTGGCGCCGGTCTACGGGCTTGCCCTGAAGGCGTTCCTGTTCGATGCACTGGCAGGGGGTCTGGAGGCCGCAGAGCCCGGATTGGGAGCCGATCTGGAGGGTTAGGGCCGCATCGCCCGCGGAGGCGCTGGTAACGTGGTCCCGTGCGACTCACTCTCCTGCTCCTCCCGCTCTTCGCCCCCGCCCTACATGCCCAGGACCCGTATCGGGTCGAGCTCCCGGTAGACTCGCCCGCCTCGTTCGAGGTGCTCGTCGAGAAGGACGGGCTGCCCCAGCTGTTCCGCCTGGAGCGCCGCTCGGTCCGTGCCGACGACTTCGTGCTGCTCGCCTACCGCGCCGACGGTTCGACCGAGACCCTCGTTCCGCCGCCGCCGGCGACCTACCGCGGCGTCGTGGACGGCGAACCCGGTTCGATCGTGGTGGCGAGCCTGACGCCGCGGGGCTTGAGCGCGCACGTGTGGTCGGCGACCGGGGAATTGTGGCAGGTCGAGCCCCTGGTCGGTCAGCGCGGGATGCCGCGCAGCGCGCACCGCTCGGTCACGGTCGAGCCGCAGGCCATCCCCTGCGCCGAGGTGCTGAGCCCCTCGAGCGGTGCCTCCGCGCTCCCGGCGCACACGCCGATCGGCCCGGACCCCTTCGGCGGTCCGCCAGATTGCATCCACGAGGCGGAGCTCGCCTACGACGCGGACTACCAGTACTTCCTGCGCCAGGGCGGCACTGTCGCGGGAACCCTCGCGAACATCGAGGGGCACACCGCGGTCGTGAACGAGTTCTACGCCCGCGACGCGCAGATTCAGCACCGCGTCACGACGGTGATCGTGCGCACCACCCCGTACTACTTCCACAACGACGGTGGGCACCTGCTCGACCTGTTCCGGGCGGAGTGGAACACCGTCCAGTCCGGCGTACCGCGGGACATGGCGCACCTGATGACCGACAAGTCGAACCTGTCGGGCTACGCGGGGCTCGCCTACGTGGGAGTCGTGTGCAACCTCGGCTGGGCCTACGGCTGGAGCGTCGACAGCGCCGGCGTGGTCGGTCACGAGCTGGGCCACAACTGGGGCGCGGGGCACTGCCACGACACGAGCCCGTGCAACAACATGTGCGGCGCCTGCAACTTCATCGCTCCGAACACGCGCGACATCATCGTCGCCTTCCGGGACTCGCGTGCGTGCCTCGCGGTGGTCGGCCCCTACGTCGACCCGGTGCCGCCCTACGCCTATCCCGACGGCGCGGTGCTGACCAAGAACCAGCTCGTCGCCGAGCCCCTGATCCTCGACGTGCGCGCCAACGACGACGACGGCAACTGCACCTCGTTCGGGATCGTCGACTTTCCGCTGGTGACGGTCGAGGGGGCGCACCTTGAGCAGAACATGCACCACCAGCTCGTCTACACCGCGGCGAACCCGCACGTGGGCGTGGACGCCTTCGCCTACACCCTGCGTGACCCGTCTGGGCTGGAGTCGGTCGGGCAGGTCACGGTCGACGTGCCGGCCCGTGAGCTCGAGGCCGCCTGGCCCCTGGACGAGGGCAGCGGCGCGGTCGCGAACGACGCGACGGGTTATGGCCACACGGGGACGATCCTCGGCGGCGCGACCTGGGACGGGAGCGCCCCAGGCGGCGGCGGCCTGAACTTCGACGGCGTCGACGACCAGGTCGACCTGGAGGGGCTCGGCCTGCGCGGGGACGAGGTGACGATCGCCGGTTGGCTCAAGCGCAACGGTGCGCAGGACGACTGGGCCGGGATCCTGATGTCGCGCACGGCGAACACCCAGGCCGGGCTGCACTTCGGGACCAGCGACGAGCTGCGCTACACCTGGGCCGGTGACGGGTCCACCTGGAACAGCGGCCTTGTGCCGCCCCAGGGCAAGTGGGTGCTGGTGGTCCTGGTCGTGCGACCGGACAAGGCCGTCCTGCACATGCTCGACGGCGCGACGCACTCGAAGGTGACGCGCCAGGCGGTCCACGCGAGCCAGCGGTTCGCCGGGTCGATCTCGCTGGGCGTCGATCCGGACGACGGCAACCGCCGCTTCCAGGGAGCGCTCGCGGGCTGGCGCGTCTACGACAAGGCGCTGGGTCAGAACGACGTCCTCGACCTCGCGTACTACGGCGGTCCCGCGGAGGGCCCGGGCCCGCGGGACGGCGGGACGCACGTGGCGGGTGCGCTCACCTGGACGGGGTCAGCGCTCGCGGAGAAGTACCACGTCTTCTTCGGTGCGAGCTACGAGGCCGTGCGCGACGCGGACGTGAACAGTCCCGAGTACCGGGGGCAGACGACGCTCGCCACCTTCGATCCGGGCCCGCTCCAGGCGGGGCAACGCTGGTTCTGGCGGGTCGACACCGAGGTGTTCCCGACGACCCTGGCCAGCGCTGTCTGGCAGATCAACGTCGAGGCGGGTCATCACTGGCCCCTGGACGAGACCTCGGGCGCGGTCGCGCTGGACGTGGGCGGCGGGGTCGACGGGACCTTCGAGGGAGGCGCGCTGCTCGGCGAGCCCGGCGCGACAGCCAACACGGGTACCGCGATCTACCTCGACGGGGACGACGACCTGGTGCGCATCCCGGCCCTCGACCTGAACGACAACCGCTGCACGATCAGCGCCTGGATCCGACGCGCGGGCAACCAGGATCAGCTGGCGGGCATCGTCGTGTGCTCGGACGGGCAGACCGAGGCCGGCCTCCAGCTGGGCCTTGCCCACGAGCTGCGCGCCCGCTGGGACGACAACTTCGCCATGGCCAACTGGAACCCGGGGCTGGTGGTGCCGAACAGTCAGTGGGTCTTCGTCGCCCTCGTGATCGAGCCGAGCCGGGCGACGCTGTATCTCGGCGACGCCGCCGGGACCCTGAACTCGGCCACGAAGCTCTTCACGAACAACGCGCAGGCCTTCGCGGGGGACACCCTCTTCGGTGAGGCCCCCTCGACCGCCTTCGACCACGCCTTCCGCGGCCACGTGGACGAGGTGCGCTTCCTCCCGGCGGCGTTGCAGCCGGGACAGGTGCAGGCGCTGTACGAGGCGGATCTGTAGGGAGCGGCGCGGGGCGGGTCGCGGCTGGGCTACTCCCCGTCCGGCCTGTACCCCAGCTCCTCCGACTTGCGCCAGGCCTCGTCGGCCTCCTCGTAGCGCTGGAGCCTCTGGAGCGTGAACGCCAGGTTGTGCCAGGCGTCCGGCTCGTCGGGGGTGCGCTCGACGAGCGCCTCGTAGAGCTCGAGGGCCTCGTCGTAGCGCTCCCCCTGGAGGGCCGCCACTCCGCGGTTGAACAGCTCCCTCTCGTAGGCCTTGGACCGGTTGACCAGGTGCCGTACCGCCGGCAAGGTCCCGACGTAGGCGAGCAAGCACAGCGCCACGGGCAGCCCCATGCGCACGATCCGCTGGTTGCCGTTCCTCGCGAGCGCCCAGCCGGTGCCCGCGCCGACCAGGAAGCCCATCCCGTGCGCGGTGTTGCCGATCGGCATGATGTCGTACCACGACAGCAAGAGGCACACGAGGAACCAGGCGGCGAAGAACTCCGCGGTGCGCTTGGCCATTACACCGCGGCAGCGCGGGTGCCAGCGGTCGAGGGCCCAGAGCACGCCGAACAGGCCGTAGACGATCCCCGACAGGCCGACCGAGGGACCCGACACGGTCCACTGCGCCATCGAGCTCGCCGCGGCCAGGGTGAGCGCGAGGAGCGAGAAGCCGGTCAGGCCGAGCAAGGCCTCGACCACCACCCCGAGCTGCAGCATCCACATCGCGTTCATGGCCAGGTGCATCCAACCGCCGTGGAGCGCCGTCGAGCTCAGGTGCCGCCAGGGCTCCTGGGGCAGCCAGCGGTAGTCCAGGTGCAGCATGTGGAAGTCCGAGCCGCGGAATTCGAACACCGACAGCATCAGCGAGACCACGATCAAGGTGATCGTTCCCCACGCGTCGTACGGATCCGCGTCGCGCGCGGTCTCCCACTCGAGGCGCCTGCTCATGCGATCAGGTCCGCCACGTCGATCAGGTACAGCTGGCGACCATCGCCGCCGTGGGGGGAGTCGATCACGATCTTGGTGCCGTCGCGGCTCGCGCGCGGGTGCGTGTCGCAGCGCCACTCGCCGTGGTAAGCGGGCGGGGAATGGAAGTGACCGATGGGGACCTTGCGGGCGGTGGGCACGTGGTAGAGGTAGGGGTGCTGCTCACGCGTCTCGCGGTCGGGGTAGGTGTCGTTCAGGATCCAGTCCGTTCCCGGCAGGTAGGAGAGGTGACCGTTGAGGGTCATGACGCCGGCGCCCAGGGGCTCGACCTGGGTCGTGCGGTCTCGGAAGAGGTAGAAGCCCGCGGGCTTGCCCTCCGGCCTCGTCCAGGCCGCGACGTGCTCGCCGTCGCGCCAGATGAAGTGGCTGGTGTGGCCCGAGGGG
>JAQBVH010000249.1 GCA_027623615.1 Planctomycetota bacterium
CGCCTCGGGAGCGGCGCTGGGTGGCGAAGCCGGGCGAAAACCACTCATGGAAAATCGTTCTCAATCCGATAGGGCCCGCAGCCCCCAAGGAGGACCCCATGAACATCACCACACACCCCGCTCAGACCCTCTTCGCCTCTCACCTGACCGCCGCCGGCGTGCGCGCTGTCATGGACGCCCTGCCCTCGAACGTCGCCCTCTTGAACGGGGACGGGATCATCACGGCCACGAACGACGCCTGGGATGCGTTCGCCGAGGCCCAGGGTGTGGACCCGAGCGCGGTGGGCATCGGCGTCGACTACCTGTCGATCTGCGACCACGCCGCGAGCGACATGTGTGAGTCCGGAGCACGCTTCGGCCAGGGCCTGCGCCAGATCCTCATCGGCCAGCGCCGCACCTTCACGCAGGACGACGTGCTGGCGATCGAGCACGGCCAGCCGCGCATCCAACGCAGCCGGGCCACCCGGCTGGATGACCCGAACGGCGTGTGGATCCTCGTCACCCACGAGGAGCTCTCGCGTCCGGTCAACGCTGCTGCCTGAGTGGCCTGCGACAGGGTGTCGCAGAAACCTCCAGTCCACGGGAGGTTGTTGCCGATCCGACCTTCCGAGGGCGTTTGAGCCGTGCTACAACCTCGCCTGACTCTCCCATCGTGGGCCAGGCGCGGATGGAACCCCTTGCCAGGCCACGACTTCTACGGTTCGGACCCAACTGACTCTGCGCTCCGCCATGGCTGAGACCCACCTCGAGGAAACCGTCGCACAAGGACTGTTCGACGTCGACCCGGTGCTGTGCATCGCCTGCGATGCCTGCTGCCAGGACTTCCCCGAGATCTTCTACATGGGGGACGACCAGAAGGCGCACACGTTGGAGGACCAGCAAGCTGCCCTCTACAACGCGCGCACCGTCGTCGACATCTGCCCCACCGCCGCGATCCTCTTCTCCGGTGAGCTGCCGCCGGCCGAGCTGACCGTCGACCTGGACGAGGTGCCCGGCTGGGAAGCCGAGTGGGCCGTCTACCGGGACGCTCCCGAGGACACCCTCGAACGCGATCGTCGCTACGGCCGCGACTTCACGGTCGAGCAGCGGGCCGGCTACGCCGAGATCAAGCTGCAACTGCCCACCCGCGTCCCCGCGGTTCGCGACCGCTTCAAGTTCGGCGCGCCCGCGGAGATGCCGGAGTACAAGACCCACGTGTACACCGAGGGCAGGACCCTCTACATCACGGGTTGGGTCCCGCGCCTGTCGCCGTCGGACAAGACCGACGCGAAGATCCTCAAGGCCAAGATCCGCGCCCTGACCCACACCTCCAGCTCGTTCCCCGGTCGCTTCACGACCGAGCTCGAGTTCCCGAAGGACGAGGTCGTCGGGATGTCGCACCGCTTCGACGCCCACGGGCTGATCACGGTGCTGCTCTTCACCGACCAGGCGGCCATGGACGCCCACGAGTGGCGCTCGCACTTCATCAACGAGAAGTGCACCTCCTGCTCGATCTGCGAGCGCGTCTGCCCGACCAACGCGATCTCGGCCGGCGAGCGCTACTTCATCGAGCCGGACCTGTGCATCAACTGCTCGGTCTGCGGCGTCTACTGCCCCTTCGACGCGATCGACGACGCCGCCGAGGTGGTCGTTCAGAAGATCAAGCCCAAGCAGGTGCCCAAGGCGCTGGTCCACGAGGAGCTCTGCACGGGTTGCGAGTTCTGCGTCGACGTCTGCCCCTTCGAGGCCCTCGAGATGAAGGCCCTGGGCGACGACAGCCTCTACTCGCTGCCCCAGACCAGTCAGGTCGCCGTGGTCATCGACAAGAACTGCGTCTCCTGCAAGCTCTGTGAGCAGGTCTGCATCAAGGACGCCATCGAGGTCCCGCGCCCGCACCAGTTCGGGGAGATCGGGATGTCGTTCATGAGCTACGTGTCCGACGACCACTGAGCGGGTCGCCAGCTGCATCCACCGCGCCGGCGAGCCCCAGGGCCTCGCCGGCGCGTTTGCATGGTGCCGGGTCGGTGACCTATTCCCCGCCGTCCGCGCCCAATTCGATCCTCCCGTCGCTGCCGTCCGCGCCGTGGACCTTGCCGCGGCCTAGTAGCGTCGCGGGCATGATCGCGCCTGGCCCCAGCTTGCGCCGCAGCTTGTCGAGGCTCTTCGTCACTGCGGACAGCTTCTGGTTCGACTCCATCCAGAGCTTGCGGCCCTGCTGGGGCCCTGCCCCGAAGAGGCTGCCCTGGGCGGGAATGCGCACGTCCTCGAGACGGGCCATCTGCACACCGAGCAAGCGTAGGGGTCCGGGCTGCACGCGCTCGAGCAGCTCCTTCGCCACCGTGTAAATGCGAGGGCCGAGGTTCGTCGGCACGTCGAGCGTCTTCGTGCGCGTGACCGTCGTGAAGTCGGGGTAGCGCGCCTTCAAGGTCACGGTCTTCCCGCGCAGGCCCTTGTCGCGCAGGGTGAACGCGACCTCCTCGCAGAAGGAGAGCAGCAGCGCGCGGAGCTCACCCCGGTCGGTGATGTCCTCCGCGAAGGTGCGCTCCATGCCGTGGGACTTCTCCTCACGACGCGGCGTCACGCGGCGCGGGTCGATGCCGTGGGCGAGGTCGTGGATCCAGAGCCCAGAGGCCCCGAACCGCCCGCGCACCTCGTCCCGCGACATATCGGCGAGGTCCCGCACCGTCGTCACACCCAGACCCTCGAGCCGCTTGGCCGTGCGCGGCCCCACTCCAAAAATCTTCGACACCGGCAGCGGGTCGAGCACCTCACGCACCTCGTCCTCCTGGATCACCCGAAACCCATCGGGCTTGTCGAGGTCCGAGGCGAGCTTCGCCAGAAACTTGGTCGGCGCCACCCCCACCGAGGCGACCAACCCCGTCTCCCGGAGGATGTCCGCCTTGACCGCACGACCCACGTCCACCGCATCCCCGAACAGACGCTCCGAGCCGGCCACGTCGAGGAAGGCCTCGTCGAGGGACAGGGGCTCGACCTGCGGTGTGTACCGGTGGAAGATCCCCATCACCTGCCGGCTGACCGCCGTGTACCGATCGAAGTCCGGCGGCAGGAGCACCAGGTTCGGACAGAGCCGCCGCGCCAGCGCGGTCGGCATGGCCGAGTGCACGCCGAACTCTCGCGCCTCGTAGCTCGCGGCCGAGATCACGCCGCGACTCGACGCAGGCCCGCCCACGCAGACCGGAAGGCCTGCAAGGGAGGGGTTGTCGCGGACCTCGACGGACGCATAGAACGCGTCCATGTCCACGTGCAAGACGGTCAGGCTGCGGGGCATGGGGGGCAGCCCGGGGGGGACGGGCCAACCCCGATAGCGTCACTGACAGGGGCAGCGCCGTCAAACGATCCTGGCTGCCCGCTCCCAGCCCCCCCCCAAGGCCCTGGGGGCCACGCAGGCGGAGGAACATGATCCCGACTCACCGGGCAGCCACAGCTCCGCTTGCGCTGAGGAGGTCGGGGGGCGGCGCCGCCCCCGCGCGCCGCGAATCCGGCTCCAAGGCGCCGCGCGTCGCGCCAGCGCCGACTATCCTGCGCGCCCTCGCCAGTGAAGTACGACGCCGTCCACATCGCCTCCCTGTGCGCCGAGCTCCCCGAGGAGCGCGTCAGCTCCGATGCTCTCGAGGAGCGCATCGGCGAGCTCTACGACCGCCTGCGCCTGCGCATCGGACGACTCGAGCTGATGAGTGGCATTCGCGAGCGGCGCTTCTGGCCGGCGGGAACGCGCCCGAGCACGGTCGCCGCGCGGGCCGGCGCCAAGGCGCTCGAGGCCAGCGGCATCGACCCCGCGCGCATCGGCATGTTGATCCACAGCTCGGTCTGCCGCGACTTCCTCGAGCCCGCCACGGCCTCGGTCGTCCACGCGACCCTCGGGCTGCCCTCGACCTGCCCGGCCTTCGACCTCTCGAATGCGTGTCTGGGGTTCGCGAACGGGATGACCCTCGTCGCCGGCATGCTCGAGCGGGGCGAGATCGAGGCCGCGCTCGTGGTCGCCGGCGAGGACGGCGGCCCGCTCGTCGACGAGACCCTGCGCATGCTGGCCGAGACCGAGGGCGTCGGGAAGAACGAGCTCAAGCGCGCCTACGCCTCGCTCACGATCGGCTCCGGCGCCGCGGCCTGCGTGCTTGCGACCGCAGGCCCCCACCGCCTCGTCGGTCACACATCGCGAGCCGCCACGCAGCACCACGCGCTCTGCGCCGGCGATCGGGCCGAGGGCAACGCCGGTCCGCTCATGGAGACCGACTCCGAGGCCCTGCTCCTCGCCGGCAATGCCCTCGCCAAGGTCACCTGGGACGCGTTCCAGGCCGAGCACGGGTGGGACCGCGCCGCCATCGACTGCATCGTGACCCACCAGGTCGGCGTGGCGCACAAGCGCCTCCTGTTCGAGACCCTCGAGCTCGATCACGCCAAGGACTTCACGAGCGTGGAGACCCTCGGGAACATGGGCTCGGTGTCGCTGCCCGCGACGCTGGCGCTCGCGGCCGACGCGGACTTCGTCTCTGCGGGGCACCGGGTCGTGCTGCAGGGCATCGGCAGCGGCCTGCACTGCTCGATGCTCGCGGTCGAGTGGTAGATGCCTGAGCGCCCTCTGGTGGGCGGCGCAGGTGACCGGATTGCAAACCCTGACGACGGCCGGGGCATTTACCGGCCGGGTTGGTCCATTCCGAGAAAGGGGTTTGCATCCTCGGAGGGAAAAGGCGCGAGAGAGCCGCGCCCGTCTCGAAGTGCGAGTCGCCCGCGATTGCGCGCGATTCCGCGAACGACCGGCGGCGCCGCGTGGGCACTTGAGCCGGTCGAGGCAATTGGCACCGAGCACTTCCCACCGCTGGGAAGCGGGCCCTCGGCCACCGCGAGGAATGCTGCGAGTGCGCTTTGATTTGCCGGACGCAGCGCACGAGATTCTGCCCATGGCCCTGCGCGGCGACCGCCGGCGGCCGAGGGGACCTGGATCTCCTTGGAGCAGAAGGGGCAGACTGCGAGTCGATTCATGGTCTCTACGGCCCAGATCCTAGCGGCGGTGTGCTAGAAACCGCGCCCCATGGCCTCCCCCGCACTCCTCGAACGCGTCGAAGTCGAGCCGCCGGGACCCGCCGACGCTGCCGTGATCTGGCTGCACGGGCTGGGCGCCGACGGTCACGACTTTCCGCCGATCGTGCCCGAGCTAGGCCTGCCCGAGGGGCACGGCGTGCGCTTCGTGTTCCCCCACGCCCCCCAGCGCCCCGTCACGATCAACGGCGGCATGCTGATGCGCGCCTGGTACGACATCCTCAGCCTCGACTTCGAGCGCCGCGCGGACGCCCAGGGGGTCGAGGACTCGTGCCGCCGGACCAGCGACCTGATCGCTGCCGAGGTGGCCCGCGGCATCCCGAACGAACGCATCGTGCTGGCCGGGTTCTCCCAGGGGGGCGCGATCGCCCTCCACCTCGGTGTGCGACACCCCGAGAGGCTGGCGGGCATCGTCGCCCTGTCGACCTACCTGCCCGTGCCGGGCGATCTGGCGGCCGAGGGGTCAGCGGCCAACCGCGCCGTGGCGATCTTCCAGGCCCACGGCACGCTGGACCCCATGGTCACCTTCGACCGCGGAACCCGCGCTCGCGACGCCCTGCTCGCGGCGGGCTACGATGTCGCATGGAGCGAATACCCGATGCAGCATCAGGTTTGCCTCGAGGAGATCGAGGCCCTCGGGGCCTGGCTGCGGGATCGACTGGCGCTGTAGGGGCGGGCGACAGGTGCTCGCTTTTTCCCCAGGCCGACTGGACGCCGGAGCTTGCGCCCGTCATCTTGTCCGCCCCTGCTCACGGATTTCACGATTATCTGAAATCCACTGGGAGCAATGGAAAT
>JAQBVH010000250.1 GCA_027623615.1 Planctomycetota bacterium
GCAGTGTCCGCTCCGGCGGGTACCCATCCCGCCGCTCTTTCCACGGGCGAGATCCGCTCGATCCTCGAACACGCCGGTGACAGCTGTCCCATGGGCCCCTGCAAGGGATGCCCGCATCAGGACGTGCGCACCGGCGGCTGCAACGCCTGAAACCTAGGAAGATCAAATGACCCTCGACACCGACATCGCCCTCGGGCTGATCGAAACCAAAGGCCTGATCGGCGCCGTGGAGGCCGCCGACGCGATGGTGAAGGCCGCCAAGGTGACGCTGCTCGGCAAGGAGAAGTCCGGCTCTGGCCTCGTCACCGTGATGGTGCGTGGTGAGGTCGGCGCGGTGAAGGCCGCGACCGAAGCGGGCCAGGCCGCCGCCAAGCGCGTCGGCGAGGTCGTCTCCGTGCACGTCATCCCGCGCCCGGCAGTCGACCTGGAGCAGTACCTGCCCCCGGTCGATCCGCCGCACGTCAAGAAGTAGGAGCGGCGCCCAACGCCCATGCCCGGCTCAACGAAACTCGAGCTTCGCGGCGCGGTCTACATCGATCAGATGCAGCCGCAGTTCACCGCGACCTGCGCCGCCAACTCGGATGGCTACTTCCCCGTGACCGGGGAGGCAGCCTTCTGGCTGGAGGTGCGCCCGGGCATCGTGATCAACCGGCTGATGGACATCGCCCTCAAGAACTGCGACGTCACCCCCGGCGCGCTGATCACCGAGCGGCACTACGGCACGCTCGAGGTGCACGGCCCCGACCAGGGCCAGGTGCGCCAGGCGGGGTCGTTGATCCTGCAGGAGATGGGGGCGGTCGTGGAGGACCAGCTCGCGCCGCTGATCCTCACCGACGAGACGATCCGCAAGATCGACGACCACCAGGCGATGCTGATCAACCGCACGCGGGCCGGGATGCTCGTCCTCGGGGACGACACCCTCTACACCCTCGAGGTGTCTCCGGCGGTGCACGTCACCCTGGCGGCGAACGAGGCCGAGAAGGCCAGCCCCGTGCGCCTCGTTGGACTCGGGGCGGACGGCGCCGTCGGCCGCCTGCGCTTGGCGGGCACCGACGCCGAGATCGATGCTGCGGTGTCGGCCGTGCAGCGCGCCCTCGCGGGCGTGCCTGGTCGCAAGCATGGGGGGGGCGCCTGATGTTCCTCGGTCGTGTCGTCGGTCAGGTGTGGGCCACCAGGAAGAGCGCTGACCTCGAGGGCAAGCGCCTGCTGCTCGTGCGCCCGCTGGAGAGCTACGAGGAGGGCGACCCGGTCGGACCCGTGGTCGCCGTCGATCCGGTCGGCGCCGACGTGGGAGAGCGCGTTGTCGTCGCCTTCGGCAAGGCGGCGCGGGTGGCCTGCGGCGGTGACGGAGACTTCGCGTTCGAGGCGGCCATCGTCGGCATCGTCGACGACGTCGACGCAACGGGCGCGCCGGCCGACTGGTCGGAGGTCGGCTGATGCACCTCGCGACCGTCGTCGGGACCCTCTGGTCCACCAAGAAGGACGAGAGCCTGATCGGGCTGCGCTTCCTCGTCGTGCAGCCGCACAACGCGGACGGCTCGCTGGCAAGGAACACGATGGTCGCTGCCGACAACGTCGGCGCAGGCATCGGCGAGCGGGTGCTCGTCGTGCACGGCCGCGCCGCGCGTTTTCTGATCGGGCGCGGGCACGACGTCGGGATGCAGACTGCGGTCGCCGGGATCATCGACAGGGTCGAGCTCCAGGGCGGCCGATCGCTCGGCATCACCGCCGAGTGGGACAGCGAGACCGCGGACAGCGAGACCGCGGACAGCGAGACCCGGACAACGAGATAGCGGACAGCGAGACCGCAGACAGAGAATCATGAACCGGAACGACCACAACCCCAGCCTGCGTGACGACCTCGGCCTCGGGACCGCCATCGGCCTGCTCGAGCTCTGCTCGGTCGCCCGCGGCGTCGAAGTGGCCGACGCCATCCTGTGGGAGTCGGACATCGAGCTGCTCTTCGCCACCCACGTGCAGCCCGGCAAGTACGTGATCCTCTTCACGGGCAGCGTCGAGGACCTGCGCTCGGCCCTGCGCCTCGGCGCGGAGCTGGCCCAGGGCGACCTGGTCGACCAGCTGCTCATCCCGCAAGTGCACCCCCAGGTCGAGGCAGCGCTGCGCCGCCAAGACGGACACATCGAGGGCACGATCGATGCCGTCGGCGTGGTCGAGACGACCACCGTCGCGTCGGCGATCGAGGCCGCGGACCGCAGCCTCAAGCGCGCCACAGTCGACCTGATGGAGCTGCGCATCGCCAACGGCCTGGGCGGCAAGAGCTACCTCTCCATCACCGGCGAGGTCAGCGACGTGCGCTCGTCCGTCGCGGCCGGCGCCGGCTTCGCTGAGGCGCAGGGCAAGCTGACCCGCCAGGTCATCATCCCGCGCCCGCACCCGGACCTGGTCCGCTTCCTCTAGGCGCAGGACCTTCTGTTGCCCGGCAAGGAGCTCGTCACCGAAGCCTGCGTGCGCCAGATGGCGCCGCAGTCCGAGCTCGTGCTCGGGCCGAACAAGATCGCCACACCCGCCGCCCTGGACCTCGCGTTCGCCAGGGGCATTCGGGTGCGCCACGGGGGGAGGAGCGCGCCGGCGCCGGCCGCCTCCGACCTGTGGTCCCGAGTCAAGTCCACCGACGGGACCTACGTCGTCACCGTGCGCGCCGGCCGCGCCACGGTGGTGCGGGTCGACCGTGGGAACCCCGAACCGATCGGGGAGGAGTAAGCATGCCGCGCCGCTTCATCACCGCCGAGGACGTCCGCCGCTCCGGCGGCGAGATCGTTGTCGATGCCGAGACCGTGGTCACGCCGCAGGCCCTCGAGGCAGCGGCCGCCGCTGGGGTCGCCATTCGCCAGGCCGGCGGCCAGCCCTACGCGGAGCCGGTCCCCGACCGCGGCCCGGACGCCGCGCTGGCCACGAGCCACCTACCGCACCTGCCCGAGCCGAACTCCGACCTGTCCGGCATGACCGGCGTGGTCGTGACCGTAGTCGGTCGCAACCGGCCGGGGGTCTTGGCGGAGATCACGACCACACTCGCCGGCGCGAACGCCGACGTGCGGGACATCTCCCAACGCACCCTGCCCGACTACTTCCACCTCGTCCTGACCGTGGCCCTCCAGAGCGGCAGCGAGTTCGAGTCGTTCAAGCAGTGCATGGAGTGCATGGGCGGACAGGACGACTACGTGGTGCGCGTGATGCACGAGCGGGTGTTCCGCTTCATGCACCGCATCTGAACCCAGGACCTGCAATGCCCTTCACCGACGAGGAGATCCTCGAGACGGTCCGGATGATCGAGCTCGAGACGCTCGACATCCGCACGACCACATTGGGGATCAGTCTGTTCGACTGCGCCGACCCCGACCTCGAGAGCTCGGCGGAGAAGGTCTACGCCAAGATCGTCCACCACGCGAAGGACCTGGTGAGGATCGCGGACAGCATCGCCGCCGACTACGGCGTGCCGATCGTGAACAAGCGCATCGCGGTCACTCCGATCTCGATGGTCGCCGCGGCCTCGGGCTCCCACGACCTGGTGCCCTTCGCGCGCGCCATGGACGCGGCGGCCAAGGAGGTCGGCGTCGACTTCATCGGTGGCTTCAGCGCCTACGTGCACAAGGGCTTCACGCGCTCGGACGACGCCCTGTTCGATTCGATCCCCGCCGCCCTGGCCGAGACCGACCGCGTGTGTGCCTCGGTCAGCCTCGCCACGAGCCGGGCCGGGATCAACATGGACGCGGTGGCGCGCTTCAGTGACGTGATCCTCGACACCGCGGCCCGCACGGCCGCCGACGGTGGCCTGGGCTGCGCGAAGCTGGTGTGCTTCTCGAACCCGGTCGAGGACAACCCCTTCGTGGCTGGCGCGCACATCGGACCGGGCGAGGGCGAGACCGTCCTCAACGTCGGCGTCTCGGGCCCGGGTGTGGTGCGCAGCGCGCTGGCCCGCCTCGGACCGGATGCAGACCTCTTGGCCGTGGCCGAGACGATCAAGCGTACGGCCTTCAAGATCACGCGCATGGGCGAGCTGGTCGGCCGCGAGGCCGCCAAGCGTCTGGGCACGGCGTTCGGAATCGTGGACGTCTCGCTCGCGCCCACGCCGGCGATCGGCGACTCGGTGGCGGACATCCTCGAGCTGATCGGGGTCGACCGCACCGGCGCTCCCGGGACGACCGCGGCGCTCGCGCTCCTGACGGACGCGGTCAAGAAGGGCGGCGCGATGGCCTCCTCCTCGGTCGGGGGCCTGTCGGGCGCCTTCATCCCGGTGTCCGAGGACCAGGGCATGATCGACGCAGTCCGGCTCGGCGCGTTGAGCCTCGCCAAGCTCGAGGCGATGACGGCGGTCTGCTCGGTTGGCCTCGACATGATCGCGGTGCCGGGTGACACGCCGGCCGCGACCTTGACGGGCATGATCGCGGACGAGCTGGCGATCGGCATGGTCAATCACAAGACGACCGCCGTGCGCGTCATCCCGGTGCCGGGCAAGGGCGCGGGCGAAACCGTCGAGTGGGGCGGGCTGCTCGGGACAGCGATCGTGCAGGACCCGGGCAAGTTCTCGTGTGCCGTCCTGCACCGCCGGGGTGGTCGCATCCCCGCGCCGATCCAGTCGTATCGCAACTGACGGCAGGCGCGACGCGATCCGCCGATCTCGAGGGGCCGGCCCTGGCCGTCTCGAGGGCAGGCCCTGGCCGTAGGGTCCACCACCTCCCACCGCCCGCCCAGGGAGACGGTCCGCGCGCGGGCCGGTTGCGGGGGTTGGCGAGCGACGCCTCCCGGGACCAGGTGGGCGTCGAGCGCGGGGTCGGGCCCCACCTGACGGCCACGAGCTCGGAGCTGCACGCACGCAGCAACTTCCTAGGAGGTCGCACTGGCGCAGAGTTTTCCGTCACCGGTCCGCCCGTCTGGAGCGCGCACGGCAAGATCGAAGTGTCACCTTCCGTGAACGGAGCGTGAGCGGAGGGGGAGACGACTCTCCCGGGCGGCCGTGTCTCTGGCTCGGCCGCCCCCTGCGTGTCAGGCCTCGCGGGCGAGGATTTCCCGACAGCTCGCCCTGCAGCGCCGCGCGAGATGGCCGACAACCGAAGGGCCATGGAGTCCATCGTTCTGGAGCGTCTGCTCGACCTGTCCCGTGGGCTCGACCGCGCGGGCGGCCCGGCCCACCGCGCGCGGGAGACGGCGGCCGCGGGGGCGGAGCTGCTCCCCGGACGCGGCCTCTCCGTCCATCTGACCACCGCCGAGGGCGAGGTCACGGCCCACGTCGGACCGGAGATGTCGGCGGACCTCCTGCGCCTGCGGCTCGGTGTTGGGCCGACGCCGCTGGGTGAGCTCGTCATCGACCAGGAGGACCTGAGCTCCCACGACCGCCGGCTCTGCCGCGAGCTGGCCGCGACCCTGACCGCGGCAGAGGAGCAGGCAGCCCAGCACATGGGTGAGCTGACCACCCTGCACAGCGCCCTGGCCTACGCCGTGGGCGTCGCCCTGGACGAGGTCGGGCATCGCCCCGCCGATCTGCTCGAGCGCGCGCTGCTTGCACGCCAGGTCGGCGCGTGTCTGCGGCCGGACGATCAGGCCTGGTTGGAGGCCCTCGAGCGGGACGCCATCGTGTTCGACCTCGGCCGCGCCCAGGTGCCCGCCGAGCTGCGCGGCCGCGTGGATCTGACGCAGGCGGAGCAGGCCCTCGTGGAGGAGCGCACCGCTGCTGCTGCCAACACCCTCGAGGCCTTGGGCTTGCACGCGGCTGCCCAGGCGGCGGGCGACGGCGGCGGGTCCGGGGGCGGGTCCGGAGGCGAT
>JAQBVH010000251.1 GCA_027623615.1 Planctomycetota bacterium
CCACGCCTGGGGCGTGGGCCACCGCGGGCAGGTAGTCGATCCCGACGACGCCGTCCATGCTACGGCTCAGCCCGGCAGGCCATCGCGCGCGGCGGTCTCCATGACCTCCGCGAAGCGATCGATCTCGTCGAGCGTGGCGTAGGGCGCCGGGGAGACGCGCAGCCCATCGATGCGCAGGGGAGCCTCCTCGGGGAGCGCCTCCCCGCGCGCGTCCACGCCCCTGTGGCGGATCCCGATCGTGTAGATCTTGTGGTCGCTCCAGAGGTGGGCGGAGAGCTCGCCACTGGGGATGCCTTCGATGCCCGCGGTCGCGATCCCGCCTGCCAGGCCAGGCTCGAGGGAGGTGAACAGGCGCAGGCGATCGGAGCTCGCGAGCCGCCTGGCCCAGCGATCGCGCAGGTAGAGCATGCGCGCCCATTTGCGGTCGAGCCCCATCTGCTGGAGGAAGGTCACCGCGCTCGCGATCGAGAGCACGAGGTGGCAGGGGTGCGTGCCGATCTCCTCGAACTTGCGGATGTCGTCATCCCGCCCCTCCCCGGCCGCCATCAGGGGCCAGACCTCGCTGATGCGCGACCGCTTGACGTACAGCATGCCGGTGCCCACCGGCGCGAAGAGCCACTTGTGCAGGGAGGTCGCGTAGAAGTCGCAGTCGAGCTCGTCCCGGGTCTGGGGCACGTGACCGAACCCGTGGGCGCCATCGACGAGGACGGGGATCCCGCGGCGCCGGCCGAGGGCGCAGATCTCCTTCACGGGCAGGATGCTGCCGGTCAGGTTGATCACCTGGCAGACCAGGATCAGCCTGGTGCGATCGGTGATGCGCGACTCGTAGGCGGCCACGACCTCGCGCGGATCGGTGATCGGGACGGGCAAGGGGAACTGCACCAGCCGTATGCCCTCGCGACGGGCCCGCTGCTGGAAGGTGGTCACCATGCGCGGGTAGTCCTGGTCCGAGCACAGCACCTCGTCGCCAGCGGACAGGTCGAAGCCGAACTGCAGGATCTGCAGACCCTCGGAGGCGTTGCGCGTGATCGCGACCTCCTCGTCGTCGACCCCGAAGACGCGGGCGAGCAGCACCCGCACCGTCTCCTTCTGCGGCTCGAGCTCGCGCCACATCTTGTAGGACGGCGCTTCGTTGGCGAAGGCGGTGTAGCGGGCGAGGGAGTCCTGGACGATCTGTGGCGAAGGGCAGACGCCGCCGTTGTTGAAGTTGACCATCGCCCGGTCGACGGGGAAGGCCTGCTGGACCTGGCGCCAGAAGTCCTCATCCCGAGCGATCTCCTCCGGCTCGCCCGGGGTCCGGGCGAGCTCACGGCCGATCGCGAGGGCGCGCTCGCCGACCAGCGGCAACGAACCCAGCGCCCCGAGGAGGCTCCGGCGGTTCAACATGGGTCCATCTTGCGGCGGCTCCGCGCGGCCGTCCACGACGCTCTCGGGTAGTCTGCGCCGATGCCGGCCGGATACTCGGGAACGCCTCTGATCAAGAAGCTCGGACTGAAGTCGGGCATGCGCGTCTGCTTCCAAGGTGACCCGGAGGAGTTCCTCGGATCGCTCGGACCGCTCCCCGACGACGTGACCCTGCTGTCACGACCGGGCAAGGACATGGACTACCTGCACCTGTTCACCCGGTCGCGCACCTTCCTCGAGCGACGCCTGCCTGGCCTGATCGAGCGCTTGGCCCCCGCGGGGATGCTATGGATCTCCTGGCCGAAGAAGGCCTCGAAGGTGCCGACCGACGTGACCGAGGATGTCGTGCGTGGCTGCGCGCTCGCCGGCGGCGTTGTCGACGTCAAGGTCTGCGCCGTCGACGAGGTCTGGTCCGGACTCAAGCTGGTGCGCCGCCTGCGCGACCGCTGACGCGCGGCTCAGGCGATCCGCTTGCGCCGCCACCACAGCAGCACGAGCGCGACGAGGAAGTAGCCCAGCTCCTCGTCGATGCCGTCTACCGCCGTCAACCTCGCGTGGCGCTTGTACCAGGCGGCCGGAGCAACTCCAGCTACGGGGCGACCACGGTGTAGGACCTTGAAGGCGCGCCGCATGGGGCGCGCGCGCAGCTCCCACACGTCGCCCTGGTGGTGGACCTCGAAGGCCCGTGAGAAGTCCCCGGGTCGGCCAGCCGTCGCGATCAAGCGACCGCGACGTTCGAGCCGGTAGTGGCCGTGCTCGTCCCGTGAGAAGCGGTAACGCCGGCCACCGATGTCGAGCCGTCCCTCTTCCTCGCGCCACCGGAAGCGCAGCCGGCCCGTACCACGGCCGCCGCCACGGAGGTCGTAGGTGATCGCCAGCCACGTGGTGGGGGTGGCGTCCAGTTGGATGACGGTGCTCGATGCGCTCACGAGGAGTTGGATTGTGCCGCATCGTGCCCGCCGAGGGGAGCATCGGTCGCGCGCACGGGACCCACAGCCTCGCCTCTCGAGCGGCGGGACCAGCTCCAACGCCTGCCCCTGTCAGGCCGCCGACGCGGGCTCGCCGACTCCCTAGCGGAATCCGCGGCGCCGCGCTGCGCCGCCCGAGCCCGCGGCCCGGGTGAGCTCACGCCGACCAGCGCCGCCGACCCTTGTCCTGGGACCACCCTGGGTGCCCAGGCCAGCGTTCGGGACGCGGCCGATCTCCGTCAGCGAGCCGCTCGGGCCGCCGATCGCCTCGGAGCCGTCACCCTTCCGGGACCCCGGGGCCCGCAGGTGGGCCAGGGGCTCGTGCACCTGGCGCATGGGCTCGTCGCGGGCGATCCTGTCCTCGATCGCTCTTCGCTCGCGGGCCGTGGGCTCCTTGCCGCTGAGGCCGCCATCCGGTCGCAGGGCGAGCAGGAACTCCTCCCACAACGCCTTCGCGAAGGGGCCCCAGAAGGGGAAGGATCCGAGCAGCAGCGTGTATTTCAGCAGCTCGAACCCGACGTCGACGGCTTCGGGTTCCACGTGAGGAGTATCGGCTGGAGACAGGTCCTCGTGCAGGGCTGTCCCGAAAACCGCACCAACCCACCCTCGAGGGTGGGGTTCCGGGTCCGGAGCCGCGATCGGCGGGTCAGCCAATAGGTGTGGCGCCAAGAGACACCCACGCCTCCGCAGGAGGCGTAGGCGGCCCCAACGGGGTCGCCTAGAGCTCGAAGGTGACCGCCAGGCCGTTGGTGACGTTCGAGCCCAGGCCGCACGCGCCGCCGGGGTCCCGGTACCACGCCTGGAACAACCAGGTCTGGCCGGCGAGGACGTGGCCCTGCACGGGGAACGTCCCGTTCGCGTGCCCGACCAGGCCGGGGCCCGTGTCGAAGCGGCCCGCGCCACCGGTCGAGGCAACCGGGAAGCGGAAGAGCGTGCCGCCGATGCAGCGCTGGCCGTCCGCCAGGCCGACCGCCGGGACCTCGACTCCGCCCATGAAGACCAGACCGAACTGGGAGGTGGGCATGTCGGAGGCGCGCAGCACCAGGTCGTCGGCCGAGACCGACAGGCCGCCCGATTCTCGGTCGAGGACCGCGCCGACGCCGGTGGAGTTCACGCACCCCACCAGGGAGTTGTTGCCGCACGGGCCGGGCGCGCAGGCGCAGAACGCCTGGAGCCCGACGTTGCAGTCGTCCGGTAGGCCGTCGAGGTTCGTGTCGGCGAACGGCAGGTCGAAGCCGTAGCAGGCCCCCGAGTACGAGCCGTCGTCGTCATCCCCCTCGGCGCCGATGATCACCCTGCCGTCGTCGAGGGCGACGGACGCGCCGAAGCGGTCGTCGGTCGCGCCATCGTAGGCCAGGAGGCGCCCGGTGAAGGCGAAGGAGTTGCCGTTGTCGGTCAGGTACGCAGCGTCACCGACCCAAGCCGAGAGCCCCGCACCCGTGACGGCCGTGGCGACCATCTGGCCGTCATCCATGGCGACGGCGTAGCCGAACTGGCCGCCGTCGTGCACACCAGGCAGGTACTGGTCCTGGGCCCAGTTCCCGCCGTGTCGGAACACGTAGACCGCGCCCTGGTCGGTCAGGTTGCCGTCCCAGCCGGGCGCGCCGACGGCGACGACCTCGTCCTCGACCGCGACGGAGTAGCCGAAGTAGTCGACGACTGCGCCGTCACTCGCCAGGAGCTTTTGATCCTCGGACCAGCCGGCGGAGGCCCGATAGACATAGGCCGCGCCCGTGCCGGTTCCGTTGTCGTCGTTGCCCCACGCGCCCACCACCGCGACGTCTCCCTCGATGTCGACCGCGCGGCCGTAGTAGTCGATGGGGGCCGCGTCGGACGCGACGAGCTTGGCGACCTCGGTCCACTGGCCTGCGCTGCGCTCGAAGACGTACGCGGCGCCCGAGTCCACCGCGCCCGGGGCGTCCCCGTAGCGCGCGCCGACGATCAGCCGGTCGCCGTCGATGGCCACGGCAAAGCCGAACTCGTCCTTGTCCTGCCCGTCGCTGGCGGCGATCTTTTGGACCTCGACGTAGGAGCTGCCGACCCGCTCGAACACGTAGGCCGCGCCGGTGCGGTAGGCCGTTGCGTGGTTGGAGGGCGCGCCGACGATGAGCACCTTGCCATCGGCTGCGACCGCGCCTCCGAAGAGGTCGCGCTCGAGCCCATCGCTGGCGAGCAGCCGCTGGCGAGGGATCCAGGCCCCGGCGATGAACTCGTAGGTGTGCACAGCGCCCGCGTTGTAGGCGATCGTGTCGTCGCCCTGGGCCCCGACGAAGCCCCAGTCACCGCTGACGGCGCTGGCGAAGCCGAAGCGATGCAGCGGCCCGAGCCCCGTGGTGTCGAGGCGTGGGTCGCACTGGGCGGCTGCGAAACAGGTGAGTGCGAGCGCGAGCGAGGCGGTTTGGAGTGTGGTCGAAAGTCTCATGTGGCGCTGACCTGCCTGTCAGGCACCTCCCCCTTCCGAACGAACTCAGTCTACGCCGGTATTTCGAAACCGGCGTGATCGCCCTCGCGCCAGGACCTCAGAAATGCAGTTGGAATTCGATCATGAGCGAGACCTCGTCGTCGCCGAGGCCGCGATCGAGCATGACCGGTTGGCCGTAGTCGCTCAGGATCAGCGCATGCCGCACGATGATGTGTCCGTTCGGGATCCAATTGAGACCGATCGAGGCCGAGCGCAGCTCGTCGGTGAAGCGACCCGGCGACGCGAGGCCGAGGGCCTCGAGGTCGTCGTCGCTCTCCAGTTGGGACAGGCGCAGGGCCAACACCCACGCGCCGCGGCCGTGGCCGGTCTTCAGGTCGAAGGGCTGATCCGGGTCGACGCCGCCGTAGGTCTTGTTCTCGCCGGTCAGCACCCGCGACAGGGTCACATAGGCGCCGCGGAAACCCACCTCGGTGGGGGCGGCGGCGCCCGCGCGCATGTCCTGGGCGACCGCGAGGTACTCGGCCTGCGCGAACCAGGGTCCGCGGTACCAGGCGAGCTCGAGGCCCAGCCGCGTGCGGTCTCCGTCGAGGAAGGAGTCGTCAGCGAAGTGCACCACCGCGCCGCCGGCCTCGTTGTCGAGGGTCACGCCCTTGGTCGACGCCTCTTGCTTGCCGACCGTGCCGGCGACACCGATCTGGAAGTTGCGCCACAGGGACGCCTCCTCGTCGAGGAACGGATGGACCATCACACGTGCGGCCAGGTCCTTGCTCGCGTTGGTATCGGAGGCTCCCGTCCCGTTGTAGGCGGCCAGGCCATATTCGACCAAGCCCCCAGCCGCGCGCCCGTTCACGAACAGGCCGTGGTCCTCCGCCGGGGAGAACTGGTTGACCAGGGAGAAGGCGGGAAAGTCGATGTGGCGCCGGCTGCGCACCTCTTCG
>JAQBVH010000252.1 GCA_027623615.1 Planctomycetota bacterium
ACAGCGCCGACCAGCCCGCGGTTGCGGCGCGCGTAGCGGGCGAACTGCTCCCAGGTGCCCGGCCGTCGCGCGAGGATCGGCTCGTCGTTCACGACGCGGCGCAGGTCGGCGGCCAGGGCGGCGGCGCTCGGATAGCGCTGGCCCTCGTCCTTGGCGAGGGCGCGCAGGAGCACCGTCTCCACGTCACCCCGGACGGCGGGCCGCACGGTCGAGGGTCGGCGCGGCTGACGTTCGTCGACGACGCGTGCAGCCTCGACCAGGCCGAGCCCGTCGAGATCCAACGGCGGCTCGCCGACGAGCAACTCGTAGCCAAGGGCCCCGAGGGCGTACACGTCGCTGCGGCCGTCCACACGGTCGGGATCACCGGAGAGCTGCTCCGGGCTCATGTAGGGCAAGGTCCCGAGGACCTGTCCGCAGGCGGTCTGCCAGCTCCGCTCGCCGTCCTCCGTAGCGAGGCGGGCAACGCCGAAGTCCAGCACCTTGGTGCGCCCCGCCCCATCCACGAGCACGTTGGCGGGCTTGAGGTCCCGATGCACGACGCCGCGTCGGTGCGCGTGGTGTACGGCGTCACAGACCTGGGCCAGCAGCTCGAGGCGTGCCATCAGATCGAGGTCCCGATCGTCGGCAAAGTCGGTCAGGGCCAGGCCCGACACGAGCTCCATCGCGATCCACGGCTGCGCCCCGGCGCCCTCACCGCTCGCGCCCGCCGCGTAGACCTGGGCGATGCCCGGATGCGAGAGGCGGCCGAGCGCCTCGGCCTCGTGGGCGAAGCGGCGCAGGATCTCCGGCGAGCGGCGACCGGGCTGCAGCACCTTGAGCGCGACCTCGCGCCGGGGGGAATCCTGTTCGGCCAGGTAGACGATGCCCATGCCCCCCGCGCCG
Source organism: Planctomycetota bacterium (assembly GCA_027623615.1). Classification (GTDB taxonomy): domain Bacteria; phylum Planctomycetota; class UBA1135; order UBA1135; genus JALWOP01. Next base: position 883 of record JAQBVH010000252.1, read on the forward strand.
AGCACGGAACGGATCGCGTAGCCAGCGATATGCCTGGGCAGCTCGAGCTCGCCCACGGCTTCCATCACGGTCGGCAGGGCGAAGCGGTCGCCGAGCGCCGGGGTCTCGAGGAAACCGTCCGCGCGCTCGCCCTCGAGCAGGGAGATCACCTCGTCGACGAGCTCCGTGTCGCTGCACTGCTCGTGCAGCCACTCCAGCCGGCTCGAGGGGCGCCGTCGCCGCGCCCCGATGAAGAGGTCACGCAGCTGCGTGTGGCGCCGGTCCCCCATCAGTCCCCGTCCTGTTCGACGCGCCGGCGGAGCCACGCCCGCGCGAAGGCCCAGTCGTTGTCCACGGTCCGGCGTGACACGCCGAGGGAGTCCGCGATCTCCTGCTGGGTCATGCCCCCGAAGAAGCGCAGCTCGACGACCCGCGCCGCTCGCTCGTCCACCTGCGCCAGGTCCTCGAGACCGGTGTCGAGCACGAGCAGGTCGACGGCCTCGATGTGGGTGCCCTCCAAGCTCTCGTCGAGCGGGACGCGCTTGGCACCGTCACCGCGCCGGCGGGTCTTGCGCTCGATCGCGTGGTTGACGAGGACGTGCCGGATCACCCGCGCGGCCGTCGCGAGGAAGTGCCCGCGGCCGTTCCACTGGATGTCTCCACTGCGCGCGAGGCGCAGGTAGGCCTCGTGCGCAAGCGCCGTGGGTTGCAGGGTGTGATCCGCGCGCTCGCGACGCAGCGCCACCTCCGCCAACGCACGTAGCTCACGATAGACGAGCGGGAGGAGCTCGTCGGTGGAGTCGGGCTGGGTGTCGGACGTGCGCGAGGCCATCGTTGAGGGAGCGCTGCGTGGTGCGCTCGATCAACACTATCCCCAGCTCTCACGTGCAGCGTTCGGGGTTTTCCCTAGCTGCCCCAACATTGGGCAATAGCGCTCTCTCAGCCTGATTCACGACGGCGACCCCTCGCCCTCGAACGAGGACAAGGTTGATCTGAGCCGTCCGCGCCGCGACCTACGGAGTGAAGGTCACGGCGATCGCGTTGCTGAAATTCGTGCCGCTGCCGCAGGGTCCCTGAGGATCGCGATGCCAGACCTGGAAGTGCCAGGTCTCACCCGCGGCGATGTGCCCGGACATAGCGAACTGCTGGGACAGCGACGTGATGCCGGGGCCGAGTGTGAGCACGCCTTGCGAGCCCGTGTTCTGAACGCCGTAGCGGAAGATGCCGCTCGCTCCGCCCGAGATGCAGAGCAACCCATCACCGATCACGGCGTTCGCCTGTCCGCCTCCCATGAACACGAGGCCGTTCTGGTTGAGGGGCAATCCGGTAGCGCGCAGGATCAGGTCGTCCACGCTCACGCTCCCGGTACCGGCGACCGCGAGGAGCTGTCCGCCGACGCCGGTCGAGTTCGCGCACCCCGCGCTTTGGTCGTCGTTGCCGCAGGGGCAGCCCACGCCGAAGCAGTACGGCGTCGCGAAGTCGCCGGGAGGCGCCTCGTACGCGCCCATGTCCACGGTCGGCCCGCCGGCCCCGAGGCCATCGACGAACCGTGGATTGCCGTCGAGGTCGGTCAGGATCCCGGCCGGCACGTGGCTGTCCAGGCCCTGGTCGATGCACGGCGACCCGGCGCCGAGGTGCAGGTCGCCGCTCGCCGAGTCGACGAACAGCGGATCGCTCGAGATCACGCCGTTTCCGGGATGGCCGCCCTCCACACAGCTGTCCGAGACCGTCACCGTGCTGAGCGCGTGGGACGCGACCGGGGCGCCGCCCTGGTTCCCCCACAGGACGCAGTTCTCTACCTGGGGGTCCCCGCCTAATGGCACGCCGGAGAAGTCCCACAGCGTCAGCGAGTAGAGCGCCGACCCGCCGAGGGCCTGCGGGCTCGAGAGGCTGTTGTCCGCGAAGGTGCAGTTGACGAAGCGGCAGAAGTCGTACAGGCCACAGACCGCTCCGCCGCCGACCTTGCCCGAGCTGGTCACGCTGTTCCCCGTGAAGCGGCAGTTCACGAACGTCGCCTGGCTGGCAACCGACCAGACCGCGCCGCCGCCGCGGCCGGCGTTCGTGCTGCTGCCGATGTCGTCCGGGGGCTCGGTGGCCAGGGAGTTGTTCTCGAAGACGCAGTCCTCGAGGAAGGGGCTGGCGACGAAGATGCCGAGCGCGCCGCCCGCGCCGCCCCCCGGCGCATCGACGAAGTTGTCGCGGAAGATGCAGCGGCGCAGGGTCGGATCGCCGCCGGCGATCTGCATGGCACCGTCAGCTCCGGCGCCCTCGTTGTTCTCGAACAGGCAGTCGACGAGCAGGGCTGGCCCGTGGACGACCGCGGCCCCGGCGTTCGCAACGCCGAAGTTCTCGCGGAAGTCGCAGTTGCGGACCTCTGCGGTCGTGAAGGAGTCGAGCTTCAACCCGCCGCCGGCGGTGGCCGAGTTCAGACGAAAGTTGCAGTCCACGACGAGGCCCGAGCACCCGAAGAGGCCCAAGCCTCCGCCCGTCGTCGCGGAGTTCTCGTGGAACGAACTCGTTGTGATCAGGACCGGGGCGTCGATGGCTGCGAGACCGCCCCCGTCCGTGGCCTGATTGTCGACGAAGGCGCAGTCCACCACGGCCACGCTCGCGCCGCTGCCCACGTACGCGCCGCCACCGGCGAGGCCCCGGTTCTTCTCGAGATGGCAGCCGGTCAGCGCAAGGCTTCCGACCTGAACGAGCAAGCCTCCTCCGTTCCGAGCGCCGTTGGAGGCGATGTTCCCGATCAAGGTGCTGTCCGTGACGGTCAACGTTCCGCTGAGCCAGACGCCCGCGCCCTCACCCCCGGCGTTGTCGCTCACCTCGCAGCTCGACAAGGTTGCGCTGCCGTTCTCAACGTAAAGGGCGCCGCCCTTTCCCGCGGTGCTGTGAGCGAGGTTGTCGCGCAGCACGCAGTCGACGAAGGTAGCGCTCCCACCGGCGGCGAAGAACGCGCCGCCACCGTTGCGTTCGGGCGAACCTAAGGCGGCGTGGTCCGCCTGCCCGCCCTCGATCACGAGGCCGTCGACACGGGTGCTGAGGGCCGTTCCTGACCCGAACACCACGTGGTAGGAGTTGTCACCGCGATTGGTGAAGTTCGGCCCGTCGTTCCCGTTCAGATCGCCAGACAGTCGGGTCACGTTCAGCGCCGGGTCGCGTTCCCCGAGGTTGCTCTCCGACCCGTCGAAGCCGCCGTACAGAGCTACGCCGCTGACGAGCTCGAAGCGCGCCTGACGCGAACCGCCCGGGCCCGCGGGCGTGTAGATCCCTTCCGCGATCCACAGCTCCACCGGAGGTGGGAGAGTCCCCGCCTCGAAGAGGGCGTCGCCCAGGTCGTCGAACGCCGTCCCCCAACTCGACCCGTCGCCGCCCCCGGCTGCGTCGGCATCCACCCGGATCACCGTCTGGCCGAGGGCAGGCAGGGCGAGGAGAGAGAGAAAGATGGCTGTGCGCATGGGGGCTCCTGAGGCGAGGTTCACCACCGCAAGCAGCGAGCCCGCTCCCGCGACGCAGCGGATTCTCGAAAACCCATCGGGCAGTCCCTGCGGGAGATCTGCACCCGCAGCGCACAGCTCCTCCGCCCGAAACCCTCACGCCTCGGTCCGAGGCGTTCCCCGCGCCTGCTACGCCTTGCGGCTGCGCAGGTACGCCTTGATGAAGGGGTCGATCGCCCCGTCGAGGACGGCCTGCACGTTGCCGGTCTCCTCGTTCGTGCGGTGATCCTTCACCATCTGGTAGGGGTTCAGCACGTAGGAACGGATCTGGCTGCCCCAGGCGATCTCGCCCTTCGCGCCGTAGAGCTTGGCCATCTCGGCGTCGCGCTTGGCCTCCTCGTAGGCGATCAGCTTGGCCTTGAGCAGGCTCTCGGCCATGGCCTTGTTCTTGTGCTGACTGCGCTGGTCCTGGCAACGCACGACGATGCCCGTCGGCAGGTGCGTCATGCGCACCGCGGACTCGGTCTTGTTCACGTGCTGACCGCCCGCGCCGCCCGCGCGCATCGTGTCGATCTTGATCTCGGCGTCGACGAGTGTGATCTGGATCGTGTCGTCGACCTCGGGCGTCACGTCGACCGCGGCGAACGCTGTCTGGCGCCGGGCCTGAGCGTCGAAGGGGCTGATGCGCACCAGCCGATGCACGCCGGTCTCCGCCTTCAGGTAGCCGAACGCATAGGGGCCGGAGATGCGCAGCGTGGCGAACTTGATGCCGCCCTGGGTCTCCTCCTGGAGCTCGACCGGCTCGACCTCGAAGTCGCGCGACTCGCCCCAGCGCGTGTAGAGGCGCATCAACATCGAGGCCCAGTCGCAGGCGTCGATGCCGCCGGCGCCGGAGCTGATCTGCACGAAGGCCCCGAGCTTGTCGTTGGGGCCGCCGAGCATGACGCGGAAGTCGAGCTTCTCGACGATCTTCTCGGCCTCGGCGAGCAGCTTCTCGGCTTCGCCGAGCACCTCTTCTTCGCCGGCCTCCTCGGCCATCTCCTCGAGGATGTCGAACTCCTCGAAGACCTCCTCGAGGCGACCGAACGGCTCGGTGATCCCACGCGCCGCCTTCAGCTCGACGATGAGCGCCTGACTCTTCTCCTGGTCATTCCAGAAGTCGGGGTCGTTCTGGGCTGTCTCGATCTCCTGGACGCGGGTTCGGTTGCGAGCGTAGTCAAAGAGACTCCGAAAGCGCTTCGAAGCGGCTGCGGAGCTCTTGGGAGGTGATCAGGTGGTCGCGGAGAGTGGCCATGGCGGCGGGGATTCTAGGCTCCGCCGCGCCCTGGGCAAACCCCGCGAGGCCAAGGCGGCGGCGGACGGGTCCGAGGACCCGTCCGCCCGGACCGGGCGTGGGCGAGTGCAGATCAAGGTGCG
>JAQBVH010000253.1 GCA_027623615.1 Planctomycetota bacterium
TCGCTCGCGCGAGTGGCGCGCGGCGCGGGCGCCCTGGTCGCCCTGCTGCTCGTGCCCTACGCAGCGCTCGACCTCGCGCCGCGCCTCGGCGCGCTCCCGTCACCAGTCGCGCTACCGAGCTGGCCTGCGCTCCTCGCCGGCGCAGGTGCCGCCTACGCCGCGGTGTTGCTCCTGCGCGCTTCATCCGAGGATGCGCTGCGACGGCTGATGGCGATCGGGGCGCTGGTGCTCGTGCCGCTCGGCCTGTTCCTGCCGGCGCTCGCCGGTCCCGGCCTCGGGCTGGGCGTGGTCGTCCTCGCCCTGGTCGTCGTCGGTCTCGCCGAGCGGAGCCGCGTCGCTGCCGCAGCGTCCGTGGCGCTCGCGCTCGTAGGCCTGTTGATCGCGCGGCCCACCGTGGCCTTCGACCAGGCTGACGCCGATGCCCTGCGCTGCCTGCGAGCCGTGCCGGGCTCCGCCTGGTCCTCGTCACGCAGCCCGGCACACGGGAGCTGCCTCGCGCCCTGGACCCTCGGTCACCGGTTGGCCTACCTCGGGCGCCGGGCGCCCACCGCGCCGGGCAACGGTCAGGGGCGCCGACGTGCGGCGCAGGCCTTGGTGGCGACGACCGAGGCCGACCTCGCCCGGGCCGCCGGCGAGCTGCGCGCGAGCCACGTCCTGACCGGTTCGCTCGTCGCCCGGGAGTGGCCCGCGATCGAGGCTCTGGTCGGGCCGATCGCCTTTGCCGAGACGGCCATTGGACGGCTCGCTCGGCAGGCACCTGGCCCGGACTCACCCTGGATCGAGGTCCTGCGCATCGGTGAACCCGCGGACCCGGTGCTGGTCGTTCTGGTCTCGCGTGCGTCGGTGTCCTCCCAGGAGGGCCAACCCACCATGCGCGCGCACTGAGGATCTGGGCTGGGTGGTGCCGGGCGAGCTGCCCTCCGGCTAACCTTCCTCGCCCATGACCATTCAGCCGCGCACCCTCAAGGGATTCCGAGACTATCTGCCCGAGTCGGCCGGTCCGCGCGAGTGGCTGATCGAGCGGGCCAGGGGCGTCTTCCGTTCCTTCGGCTACGCGCCGATCGACACGCCCGCGCTCGAATACACCGAGGTCCTGCTCGGCAAGGGCGGCGCGGAGAGCGACAAGCAGCTCTACCGCTTCGAGGACCACGGCGGCCGCGACGTCGGGCTGCGCTTCGACCTGACCGTGCCCTTCGCGCGCTTCGCGGCCCAGCACATCGGCCAGCTCGGCACGCCCTTCAAGCGCTACCACATCGGTCCGGTGTGGCGCGGCGAGAACACCCAGCGCGGGCGCTACCGCGAGTTCCTGCAGTGCGACTTCGACACGATCGGCACCGAGAGCCTGGTCGCGGACGCGGAGTGCGCGACGGTGATCCACGCGCTCTTCAAGGAGCTGGGTCAGCCGGTCAAGATTCACGTCAACAACCGCAAGGTCCTCAACGGTGTGCTCGAGCGCCTCGAGCTGGGCGAGGTCTCCGTGCCGGTGCTGCGCGCCCTCGACAAGCTGGCCAAGATCGGCGCGGACAAGGTCGCGGCCGAGATCCAGGCCGAGGCGGGCGCGAGCGCAGCGCAGGCGCGCGAGGTGCTCGTGATGGCGGCGCTCGAGGGCTCGAACGACGAGATCCTCACGGCCCTGCGCCCGCTGGTCGCCGGGTCGGAGCGCGGCGAGCAAGGCGTGGACGAGCTGAGCGAGGTGCTGACCGCCGCCGAAGCAGGCGGTGTACCGGCGGGCAGGCTCCTGGTCGACGTGTCGATCGCGCGGGGCCTCGACTACTACACCGGAACGATCTTCGAGACCTTCCTCGACGCGCTGCCGGGCATCGGCAGCTGCTGCTCGGGCGGGCGCTATGACGACCTGGCGTCGGTCTACACGAAGCAGCGGCTGCCGGGCGTCGGCGCCTCGCTCGGCCTCGATCGTCTCCTGGCCGCGCTCGAGGAGCTCGGTGAGCTGCCCGGCGGCGGCGCGCCTGCCCCGGTCTTCCTGCCGCTCTTCGACGGGTCACGCGTCCCGGACTACCTGGCGCTCGCCGCGCGCCTGCGCGCGGCCGGCCTCGGCGTCGAGGTCTACCCCGAGGCGCGCAAGCTCGGCGCCCAGCTCAAGTACGCCGACCGCCGCGGACACCGCCTGGCGGTCGTGGTCGGCGACAGCGAGTGGGCGGCTGGCACCTGCCAGCTCAAGGACCTGAGCAGCGGCGAGAGCGAAGAGGTCAGCCTCGACGGGCTGGCCGAGGCGTGCCTCGCGCGGTTGAGTTAGCTGGGTTGGCTAGGGCCAGCGCAGGGGACGCCCCGCTCAGCGCGGGGCGTCCCCTGTTGCGTCCTTGCTCACGGCTTCCGATCAGCTGAACGTGATGCAGATACCGTCGGTGAAGTTGCTGGTGTTGCCCGGGTTCACGTCGCGGAACCAGGCCTGCCAGTACCAGGTCTCGCCCGGGTTGATGGCGACGTCGCCACCCGGGGTCGGGACCAGGTTCAGGTTCAGCTGTAGCGAGAACTCGCCCGTGGCGCCGCTGTTCAGCACGTTGGCGTTGTGACGGCCAATGCCTCCGCTGAGGCAGAGGTTGCCCTGGGAGCCCGGCGGCAGGACGAAGCCCTGGACCGTGCCATTGATGAAGTAGCCGAACTGGCTCGTGGCCATGCCGGCGGCGTCCAGGCGCACGTCGTTGTTCGCGACGCTCGTGAGGCCGAAGGCCGAGATCAGCGCCGGGCCGCCCGACGAGTTCAGGTTGGCCGGACCACAGTAGCTCGTGCCGATCGGACCCTGGCCGCCGTTGACGGCGACGTCGAGGTCGTAGCTGTTGCAGTCGAAGGCGCTGTTGCTCCAGATGTTGACCTCGAGCACAACGCTCTGCACGCCACCGGTGGCGTTGGTGTAGGTCAGGACCTCGTCATCGGTGACCGAGGAGCCCTGGGTCAGGCCGCTGCCCAGGCCGCCGCCGCAGACGCCGGCGTCGTACAGGATGATGTCGACGTCGCCGTTGGCGTGCGCGAAGAACGCGTTCACGTCGATCGAGTCGCCGTCGTTCAGCGTGTAGGCGTAGTAGTCGAGGTCGTACTTCGAGACGAAGAGGCCTGGGTTCGAACCGTTGACGCCCGTGATCGCCGAGCCGCAGTCGTCGTTGTCCTCGAGGCCGTCGTCAGCGCCGGTCAGGCAGGGGTCGGGGTAAATAGAGATGTCCATGCTGTAGTCGCCGCAGGTCGAGCCCGCGAAGGCCCACACGTGGACGTTGGCGACCACGTCGAAGGACCCGCCCGTGGTGTTCACCCAGCTCGCGACCTCGACGCCGTTGGCGGTCGAGGCCAGGTCGAGGGAGGTGCTGCAGCCGAGGTCGAACAGCTCGATGTCGATGTCGGCCAGGGCCGGGTTGAGCGTGACCGTGACGTCGACGCGATTGTTGGCCGGGACGCTGATCTGGAAGTAGTCCGGATCGAGGGTGTTCATCTCGGTGTAGAGGCCGGGATAGCTGCCCGCGCTCAGGAGCCACGGCGTGCTGCAGTCGTCGTTGTCCTCGAAGGCGTCGTCCGTACCCGGGCACGCGTTCGTGACGACCTGAACGTCGAGGTCGTAGACGTTGCAGCCGTTCGGGTCGCCCGACCAGATGTACGCCTGCAGCACGACGTCGACCGACGCGCCGGTGTTGTTGATGTAGGTCACGGCCTCCTGATCGGTCACCGAGAAGCTGCCGTCGAGCTGGGTCAGGCAACCCACGTCCCACAGGCGCAGGTCCAGGTCACCGCCCGCGTCGATGAAGTCGGCCGTGGCGGCGAGGGTCATCCCGGCGGGGACGCTGAACTGGAAGTAGTCCTGGTCGGCGACCTCCAGCTCGGTGTAGAGGCCGGGGTAATTGCCGGCGGCGAGCAACCAGGGAGTCGAGCAGTCGTCGTTGTCCTCGAAGGAGTCTTCGGTGCCGGGACACTGGGCGGCGGCGGGGGCACAGAGCAGCACGGCAACGCCGAACGCAAGCCCGGCCGCGGGCAGACGAGAGATACGCATGGGGGGGAGGGCTGGAGAGGAACGGGGACGCTCAGGAGAGTCGGTCTGCGGGGATCGCGCCCTCGAAGGGCGCACGCCTCCATTGTTGCACGTCTTCGCGGCTCGGGGGGGCCGAGCACGACCGTGCCGCAGCCGGCAGCGATCGCCCGGTTCGGGGGCGTGTCGCACTCCCGAGGCACGCCACGACGACGTGTCTCAGACTGCGCCCGGCGCGTCATCGGGCGTGTGCTCGCGCCCGAGATCAAGGATGACCTGCTCGACGAACTGCTCCTCGCTCGCCACGAGGGGAGCTCCACCGAAGCGCGCGCGGTAGTACAGCTCGGTGGCTTCCCCTACGGCGGCGAAGGCCACGCTGGCAGGCAACGCGGTCGCGAACTCGCGGGGGGTCTGACTCGGGCGACGGTGGTGTCCGAGTCCGGGTCTGCGCCAGCCGCTGGAACAAGCCGACCGTTCGCCGCGGCAGGTCGAGCGGGCCCTCGTCCCAGCGCGGGCGCTGACGACGCCGCAGGAGGAGGTGCAGGATCAGGAAGAACAACCCGCTCGGTAGCAGCCAGAGCGCCGGGTACCGGCGCAGCACCTCGGCGGGCCAACGCAGCAGCGTCGCCAGGACCGCCCCGAGGGAGCCATCGTCGGAGAGCCAATCTTCGATCGCGCCGCGGATGCGCTCGGAGAAGGGGGGCCGGCTGTCCAGGTCCTCCTGGGCGAGCAGCTCGCTCCCGAACTCCTGGGCGCCCGCCGGCGTCGGGTCGAACGTGACCCACCCCACCCGGTCGAAGGCGACCTCGATCCACGCGTGGGCATCCTTCTCGCGCACGACGTAGCGACCCTCGCTCGCGACCCATTCGTGGGCCAGAAAGCCGGTCGCCACCCGCGCGGGGATGCCGCGCGTGCGCAGCATCATCGCGGCGGCTGTGGCGAAGTAGGTGCAGTAACCCTTGCGCTCCTCGAGGAACTGCAGCAACGCGTCCGGGCCGCGGAAGTCGAGATCCCGCAGCTCGTACTCGAACTCGCTGCGCAGGCGCCCGACGATCGCGGCGACGATCTCGTAGTCGCTACTTGCGCTGCGCGTCCACTCGGCGGCCTGGTCGGCGATCGCCTGGAGCGCAGGGGAGCTGACCGGGAGCCGGGTGTTCTGGCTGGACACGCTGCTCGAGCGACTCAGGCCACGCAGCGCTGCGGGCGAGGTGTCGACGACGGCGCTGCGCACGCGATAGTCGAACCACTCGTCGACGACCTCGGGCGTGAAGAGCACCGCATCGGGGTGATAGTGCAGCCGAGGGATCTCGATCGCAGCGAGCGGGTGGGGGGCGAAGAGCAGCGTCCACTCGCTCTGGGCCGAGAGGTACAGCCGGCGAGACCGAATCCGATGGGTCTCGAAGTCGACGTCGCTGCCGGCTCGCGCGACCTCGGTCCAGCCGTCCTGGCGGCCGTCATCCTCGTCCAGGTAGAGGGGCGGCGTGCGCCGGTTCGCCGCGCGCACGCTGCTCTGCGTGAAGTGGTCGAGCACCATGTCGCGCAGGTGGACGCTCGGTCCTGGGGGCGCACCCTCCTCCGGATAGACGTAGAGGACGACCTCCTCGCTGAACGGCGTCGTCGAGTTGCCGGCGAAGGCCATCTCCGGCGAGACGCCGCCGCTCCCGTCCGAGCTGCCGTCGTCGGTCTCGGGCAGCTTGCCCTCGTCCGCCCTCTGCATCGGGCCGCCGGGGCGCGGAACCGAGGG
>JAQBVH010000254.1 GCA_027623615.1 Planctomycetota bacterium
GTGTGTGCGCGACGCGGTCCCCCCCGCCGAGGGCGACGAGCGCCGGGCCAGCGGGCGACGACCAGGTGAGGGAGACCCCGTAGGCGCGCGGCGGTAGCACGTCCGCGTGGGTGCTCCACGTACCGTCGGGCGCGAGCACGAACGCGTCGCCGTGCCAGACCTTGCTGCCACCGTCCCAGTCGCGACCCTCGGGGAAGTTCGCGCCGCCGATCACCACCAGGGAGTCGCCGCAGCGCCCGGCGAACACGCCCGCGCGGCCGACGGGATCGGGCAGCGGCGCGAGTTCGCTCCAGTCGAGGACCCGGTCGTCCTCCTGCGCGAACGTGGGCGCCAGGAGGGCCAGGGGGAGGACGAGCGCGCGCACGAGCGCCCTCACGACCACTGGCGCACCCCGAGAGCCTCGAGGTCCGCAGCCAGCGCCTCGCGCGCCGCGCCGGTCGGCGTGTCGATCGGCGCACGCGAGGGGCCGAGGTCCCCATGCAGCAGCGCGTGGATCGCCTTCTGGCTGCCGCGGCCGTGCTTGGGGAGCAGGCGAATGAAGGCCTGCGCCCGGGACATGCGCGCCCGGGCGCCCACGAGGTCACCCGCGTCCCAGGCAGCGAGCAGCTCCCGATAGACCGGCGCCACCAGGTTGTAGGTCGAGCCGATGAACCCGCGCGCGCCAACCGCCAGGGCGGCGAGCAGCATCTCGTCGCGCCCGAAGAGCACCTGGTGTCGCTCGCCGCCGAGCTCCAGGCAGGCCTGGAAGTCGTCGAGCAAGGGGTCGGTGTACTTGATGCCCGCGAAGTTGGGCACGCGGGCGGCGGCCTCCAGCAGCGCCAGCCCGGAGTGCGGCAGGCCGGTCAGGGCAGGGATGTGGTAGTAGAGGAAGGGCGTGTCGGGGACGGCGCGCGCGACCTCCGCGAGGCAACCCACCAGCTCCGCGAGGCTCGACGGCTTGAAGTAGACCGGCGGCACGGCGGAGACCGCGTCGGCGCCGATCTCGACCGCGTGCCGCGCGAGCTGGCGCGCCTGCGCGAGGGAGTCGTGACCGACCTGGACGATGACCGGCACGCGACCGGCGGCGGCGCGCACGTAAGCCTCGGCCACCTGGCGGCGCTCGTCGACCGTCATCGACGCGCCCTCGCCCGTGCTGCCGCACACGTAGAAGCCGGTGATGCCGTCGCCGAGGAGCCGCTCGACCAGCGTGGGGATCGGCGTCAGGTCCAGCGCCCCGTCGGCCTTGCAAGGAGAGAACGTCGCGGCCAGCAGGCCTTCGAGGGGAGGAAGCACGGGCGGAGGCTACCAAACGCCTGGTAGCCTCCGCCCGTGCACTCCCCGCTGGTCGGCCCCTGGATCCCCCTGCCCCTGCCCTTCGAGGACGGCGGCGCCGTGGACCTCGATCGGCTCGCCCGTTCGGTCGACGCGTGGATGCGCGAACCCGTCTCGGGCTTTGCGACCTGCACCTCGGACGGGAGCCCAGGGGAGTTCGCCGACCTCGCCTTCGACGAGTGGCGCGTGGCGGTCGAACAGATCGCGGCACGCACAGGGAAGGTCGGCTTCCCGCTGGTGATCGCCTGCGCGCATCCCGAAGGCGAAGCAGCGCGGCGCCTCGAGTACGCGGCTCATCTCGACGTGGCAGGCCTGCTCGTCTCCACGCCCGGGCAGGACGACGAGGACCTCGCGCAGGTCCAGGACCTCGCCGGGTGCGCCGCGGGCACGCCGATCCTGCTGGTCGAGCCGCCGGGCGCGCGCTCGTTCCGCGCGACCTGGGTGCGTGACAGCCTGCAGCGCGTACCGGGCCTCGCCGGGCTCGTGCTCACCGGACGGGGCGAGGACGGCCTCGAGGAACTGCGCGAGTTCGAAGAGGACCTCGCCCTCTGGGTCCCCGACACCGAGCTCGTGACCGGCTACCGGCGCGGCGCGGTCGGCAGCCTGTCGGCCCACTCCCTGTGGGACGCGGGGAGCTGCGCCCGCTGGTTCGATGCGCTGCACGACGATCTCGACGCGGCCCTGGCCTTCGAGCGGAGGTGGGTCCGCTTCTGGGAGCTGTTCGTCACGCCCCTGCGCCGGCGGCACGCGCTCACTCGAGCGGGGGTCGACAAGCTCCTCGCCCTGGCGGGCGGGGTCTTCCGCGGCGCCCCCACGATGGGCTGGCCGAACGCCAGCCCGGACCCGCGCTGGGCGGAGGAGCTGCGCGCTGCCGGGGAGCACGCGATCTTCCCGACCTGATGACCAGACGCAGGCCAAACGCCCCTGCGCCTGACCCGGCGCACGGGGACCCTGGTACGGTTCTTGGTAGGCCCGCGGGCCCCCAGCCATGCCCATGTCCCTGCGCACCCGTCTCACCCTGGTCTTCGGCGCCCTGATCGGCCTGCTCGTCATGGCCGAGTGGGCCCTGGTGACCGCCCTCACCCGGGACCTCGAGCAAGAGGTCGCCGAGGTGGCGTTCAGGACTGGCGCCCAGGTCCTCGGCTCGGTCTTCCCCGAGGTCGACGAGGAGGAGGCCTCCGAAGGCTCCTGGCTCGCGGACGACCACGGCCACGTCCACTCCCACCTGCGCGCCTTCGTCGTCGGCGGCCAGGTGCCGGCCGACCTGCACAGCGTCCTCGGCCCCTTGCACGAGAAGCTGCTGCAGCAGGGCGAGCTGGTGCTCCATCAGGAGCAGGTCATGCGCCGCGAGGAGGCCGACGCGCGTCCGACCCTGCGCGGAGAGCGGCGCCTGCGCCTGCCCGATCACCTGGCCGGAGCCAACGCCGGACACGTGATCGTCCTGACGATGGACACCGAGGACGAGCTGTCGACGGTCGCCACGCGCGGCTTCGGATTGCGGGGCCCCATCGGGAGCCTGAAGATTCGGGTGCAGGCCAGCCGCCTCGGGTCGGCGGGGGGAGCCCGCGCGATCGCCCTCGGGGTCGGCGTCGAGGACGTGGACATCGAGGTGCTGCGCATGCCGGAAGCGATCGAGATCGAGCACGAGCTGAGCAGCCTGCCGCCCGACTCCGCTGCCAAGCTCCTGTTCGAGAAGCTGGGCCAGTCGCCCAACTCCAGCACCTGGACCCTCGGCGGTCCCCCGCTCCCGCATGGCGCGACGGCGCGCCCGCGCAGCGCGCCCACGCTCACGGACGACGAGACGAGCGCCCTGCCCGCCGCGGCGGCCGCGGACGACGTGCCCTTGTCCGTCGAGATCCCGATCTCCTCCGCGGGCATCGACCAGGCCAACCGCACCTGGTTGCGGCGCCTGATGCTCGGCACGGGCGGCATCCTGGCCCTCGGACTGCTCGTCGCGGGCTGGCTCGCGCACCGGGTGACCCGCCCCCTGCGCGACCTCTCCAAGGCGGCGCGCGAAGTCGGCGAGGGAGCGCTCGGCACCCAGGCGCCCGCCAGCGGCGACAGGGAAGTCGGTGAGGCGATCGGCGCCTTCAACCAGATGTCCTCGCGCCTGGCCCAGCTCGACGCGGAGGCGACCGGCCTGCGTCAACGCGAGCACCTGACCGAGATCGGGGAGATGGCCCGGGGCCTGGCCCACGCCATGCGCAACCCCCTGCACCTGCTCGGCCTCTCGGTCGAGCAGCTCGCCGCCAAGGGCGATGATTCGAGCCGCGACCTGGCCGAGTCCGCACGCGGGCAGATCGGGCGCATCGACCGCTCGCTGCGCTCCTTCCTCGCGCTCTCGAGCGGCGGCGCTGGCGTCGCCGAGGCGGTGCGCGTCGACGACCTTGCCCGCGACGTAGCCCTCGAGGTCGTCCAGCAGGGCGCGGGAGGCGCGCGGGTCGAGGTAGCCGGCGATGATCGCTGCAGCGTGCAAGCCGTCGCCGCAGAACTGCGCGCCGTCCTGCACGTGCTCGTCGTCAACGCGGTCGAAGCCTCGCATGGCGGAGAAACGGTGCATGTCGTGATCGCCTGCCGGGATCGGGGGGTCTCGCTGGAGGTGCTCGACCGAGGTCCGGGCCTCGCGGACGAGGTGCGCGACAAGCTCTTCACGCCCCACCTGACCACCAAGGAACAGGGCGCAGGCATGGGCCTCTTCCTCGCCCACCGCATCGCGACCAGCCGCTACGCGGGCACGTTGGATCTCTTCGACCGGGAGGGTGGCGGCACCCGCGCCGTGCTCACCGTTCACGACCGGGAGGGCAGCCGTGGTTGAGCAACGCATCCTGCTCGTCGAGGACGAGGCCGCCCAGCGCGACCTGCTCGGGGAGATCCTGCGCAGCGCGGGCTACCGCGTCGAGCCCGTCGGCACCGCCGAGGCCGCGCTCGACCGGCTCGTCGCTGGGCGCTTCGACCTCGTGCTCTCCGACTGGAAGCTGCCGGGCCGCGACGGCATGCAGCTGTTCAAGGAGGTGCACCAGCGCTGGCCCGACGTGGCCTTCGTGATCGTGACGGCCTACGGCACGATCGCCAGCGCCGTGGCCGCCGTCCACGCCGGCGCCGACGACTACCTGGCCAAGCCCTTCGAGCGCAGCTCGCTCCTGCTCTCGGTCGAGCGCAGCCTCCGCTCGCGGGCCCTCGTGGACGAGAACCGGCGCCTCTCCGAGGCCCTCAACGACCGCGATCGGCTCGTGGACCTGATCGGCCGCGCGCCGGGCATGCAGAAGCTCTACCGCGAGATCGAGAAGGTCGCGCCGACCCTGGCGACCGTGATGCTCACGGGCGAGAGCGGGACGGGCAAGGAGCTGGCCTCGCGCGCGCTGCACTCCCTCTCGACCCGCAAGGAGGGCGCGTTCATCGCCGTGAACTGTGCCGCCATCCCTGAGGGGCTGGCCGAGGCCGAGTTCTTCGGGGCCGAGAAGGGCGCCTACACCGGCGCCGACCGGGCCCGCGAGGGTCGCCTGCGCGCCGCGCACGGCGGCACGCTCTTCCTCGACGAGGTCGGCGAGCTGCCCCTCGAGCTGCAGCCCAAGCTCCTGCGCGCCCTGCAGGAGCGCAAGGTCGTCCCCGTCGGCGGGACCGACGAGATCGAGGTCGACCTGCGCATCGTGTGCGCCACGAACCGTGACATGGAGAAGGAGGTGCGCGAGGGCCGCTTCCGCGAGGACCTCTACTACCGCCTGGCGGTCGTCCCCCTGCGCATGCCGCCCCTGCGCGAGCGGCGCGAGGACGTGCCGATGCTGATCGACCACTTCATCGAGCGCGCCGTGCGCCGCCACGGCGCCGTCGAGCCGCGCTTCACCTCGGCGGTCACCCGCCGCCTGCTCGACCACCCGTGGCCGGGCAACGTGCGTGAGCTCGCCAACGTGGTCGAGCGACTCGTTCTGCTCGCGGAGGACGGCGAGGTCGCGCTGACCGATCTGCCCCCCGACTTCGAGCCGAACCAGGCCAACGCCGGCTCGACCCGCCTCGACCCCCGGGGCATCAGCTGGGACGAGCACGAGAAGGAGATGATGCGCCAGGCCCTGGAGCTGGCGCGGGGCAACCGCACCCGCGCGGCGAAGTTGCTCGGGATGCCCTACAAGGCGTTCCTCTATCGCCTCGAGAAGCACGGGCTGAAGCAGCCTGCCTGAGGTGCGTCGTCCCCATATGGGGAGCCTGGTCCTGAGGAGGGGAAAGGGGCGCCGGGTAGACTTCTGGCCATGCGCGCCATTCTTCTGCCCCTCTTGTTCGTCGCGAGCTGCGCCTCCACCAGCGACACCCTGGCCAAGCTGATCGACGAGGAATGGCGCGGCCGCAAGGCGCCGATCGAGGGGTTCGAGAACGAGGTCTCGCCCTTCGACGACCCCCGGTC
>JAQBVH010000255.1 GCA_027623615.1 Planctomycetota bacterium
GGCCCGAGGGCGTGCCGCCCCTGATCGTCGAGCTACGCCACCCGAGCTGGTTCGCCGCTCCCCACCGAGAGCGCCTCGTGCGCGGCCTCGCCGAGCGCGGCGTCGGCCGCGTCGTGCTCGACACGCGCCCGGTCTACGAGTCGCCCGATGACCCGCAGAGCACCCACCCGCGCCGCAAGCCGGAGCTCCCGGTCCTGCCCCAGGCCAGCGCACGCACGGCGATGGTGCGCTTCATCGGACACCCCGACGGCGCGCGCAATCTGCGCTACCTCGAGCGCTGGGCCGAGAAGGTCCACCTCTGGCTCGACGAGGGCCGCGACGTCTACTTCTTCGCCCACTGCCCGGACGAGGATCACTCGCCGGGGATCGCGCGCACGTTCCAAGGCCTCCTGGAGGGGCGCGGCGCCCCCGTCCCCGAGCTGCCGTGGACGCGGCTCGGCGGCGATCAGCTCGAGCTGTTCTGAAGCGGTCACCCCCAGCAAGAAGCTCCAGCTCGGCCAGCGCCCCCGGCCCTGGTCCAGCACAGCCACCAGCATGTGGCGCATGCGCTGCTGCGCTCACTCATCGAGCGGCAGCGACAGGTGCAGCTCGTCATGGATGCGGCCGTCAACGAGCAGCGCGCGTGGTTCGCGGCCCCACTGCCGGAACCCTGCGCGCTCGTAGACGCGCAGGGCCGCAGGCGCATCCGCGCTGACCGAGAGGCAGAGCTGGAGCGCAGCCGGCAAGCTGCGCGCGTGCTCGATCGCCGCGACGAGCATGCGGCCGGCGATCCCTCCGCCCCGGGCCTGGGGCTGGACGTAGACCCCCCAGATCCAGATGCGGTGACTGGTCTTCTCGCGGGGCTCGCGCATCACGCCGATCGCGCCGACGAGGTGCGCTCCCTCGAAGGCGCCGACGATCGCCGAGTCGGCGCCCTGGGAGAGTCGCTCGCGCACGACCTCGACGCTCGAGGCCGAGTCGTCGCTGGGCGAGGCCAGGAACGACTCGGGGGTATCGAGCAGCATCTCGCGGCGCAGCGCGAACCACGCGGCGGCGTCGTCGGGGGTCAGGCGGCGGATCTCGGTGGTCATCGGGCCACTCTAGGTGGCTCCGGAACCCCGAGACACGCCTCCGTCCCGGACTGGGACACGGGATTGCTCCGGAAGTGAGCTACAGGGCATTCCCAGCTCCATCCGATCAAGTAATCTGGATTGATCGATGGAATCGCTCACGAGCACGACCCGCCTGCTGAAGGCCCTGGGGGACGAGACCCGCCTGCGCCTGCTCCACCTGCTCGGACTGGGCGAGCTGTCGGTGTCGGACCTGATGGAGGTGCTCAACCTCGGTCAGAGCCGAACCTCGACCCATCTCAACCTTCTCAAGGAAGTCGGTTTGGTGAAGGACCGCCGCGCGGGGCGGCGCAGCTACTACTCGCTCGCCGCCGGTGATGACTCCGAGTTGCTGCAGCAGATCCTCGACGAGCACACCAAGACCCCCGAGTTCGCCGCCGACGAGGCGGGCTTCGAGGCCCTGCACCGGCGCCGGCGGGATGAGAGCAAGAGCTACTTCGACCGGGTCGCCGCGACGTTCGGCGAGCAGGCGCTGCCTGGCCGCACCTGGGAGGGCTTCGCGCGCGGCGCCCTGCGCTTGCTGCCGCGGGCGCGCTACGTGGACCTCGGCGTGGGCGACGGGCTCCTGACCCTCATGCTGGCGGAGGTGGCCGAGTCCGTCACGGCGGTCGACCTCTCGGGGGAAATGATTTCCCAGCTGCGGTCCCGGGCGACCCGCCGGGGAATCACCAATCTCGAGGCGGTCGAGGCCCCGATCGAGGCGCTGCCCCTGCCGGCCGGAAGCTTCGACGTCGCGGTGCTCAGCCAGGCACTGCATCACGCCGATACACCCTTGAAGGCTCTCCAAGAGGCTCAACGTGTGCTCGTCCCCGGCGGAAAGATCCTGGTGCTCGACCTCCTCGCTCACGGCGAGGAGTGGGTGCGTGAACAGCTCCACGACCAGCACCTCGGCTTCACCGAGGCGGCTCTGGAGGACCTGCTCCTCACGGCCGGCTTCGCTCACGTCTCCGTCGAACGCGCGGCCCGCGATCCCCAGCCGCCGCACTTCATGACCCTGCTCGCGATCGGCACCAAGTCATGACTCTCACCTCCCCCGCTGCTGCCATGGAAACCCGCGCTCGCCTGGAAAAACTCCTGGCCCAACGCATCCTCGTCTTCGACGGAGCGATGGGCACGATGATCCAGGGCCACGGCCTCGAGGAGGCCGACTTCCGGGGCGAGGTGTATGGCGACCACGCGAGCCCCCTCAAGGGCAACAACGACCTGCTCTCGATCACCAAGCCCCAGCTCATCCGCAGCATCCACGAGCGCTTCTTCGAGGCGGGCGCGGACATCATCGAGACCAACACGTTCACCGCGACCTCCGTCGCGCAGGCGGACTACGGGCTCGAGGCGGCCGCATACGAGATCAACCTCTGCGCCGCGAAGGTCGCCCGCGAGGCGGCCGAGGTCTGGAGCCTCAAGACCCCGGACAAGCCGCGCTTCGTGGCGGGCGCGATCGGCCCGACCTCGAAGACCCTGTCGCTCTCCCCCAAGGTCTCGGACCCGGGCTTCCGCAGCCTGACCTTCGACGAGCTCAAGGCCGCGTACATCGAGCAGGTGCGCGGGCTGCTCGACGGGGGCGTCGACATCCTGCTGGTCGAGACGATCTTCGACACGCTCAACGCCAAGGCGGCGCTGCTGGCGGTGATCGAGGAGAAGGCAGCGCGCGGCCTCGACGTGCCGACCATGATCTCGGTCGCGATCACCGACGCCAGCGGCCGCACGCTCTCCGGCCAGACCGTCGACGCGTTCCTGCACTCGGTCGAGCACGTCGAACCCATCTCGATCGGCGTGAACTGCTCGCTGGGCGCGACCGAGATGCGCCCCTACGTCGCGGAGCTGGCAAGCCGAGCCAAGTGCTTCGTGACCAGCTATCCGAACGCCGGCTTGCCGAACGCCTTCGGCGAGTACGACGAGGCGCCGGAGACGACCGGCGCCCTGCTGCGCGAGTTCGCCGAGAGCGGCCTGGTCAACGCGGTCGGCGGCTGCTGCGGCACGACCCCCGCGCACATCGCGGCGATCGCCAGGTCGGTCGAGGGCGTCAGCCCGCGCGAGCTGCCCAAGGCCTCGGGCAAGCGCACCACCTTCTTCACCGGCCTCGAGACCCTGCCCGTCAACAAGGACTCCAACTTCCTGCTGGTCGGCGAGCGCACGAACGTGGCCGGCTCGGCCCGCTTCCGGCGGCTGATCAAGGAAGCAGACTTCGAGACGGCCATCGAGGTCGCCCTCGACCAGGTGCGCGGCGGCGCGAACATCCTCGACGTCAACATGGACGAGGGGCTGCTCGACTCGGAGGCGTGCATGACGCGCTTCCTCAACCTGCTCGCCACCGAGCCGGAGATCGCGCGCATCCCGGTCATGGTCGACAGCTCGAAGTGGACCGTGATCGAGGCGGGCCTCAAGTGCCTGCAGGGCAAGGGCATCGTCAACTCGATCTCCATGAAGGAGGGCGAGCAGGACTTCCTCGACAAGGCGCGCGTGATCCAACGCTATGGCGCCGGCGTCGTCGTGATGGCCTTCGACGAGGTCGGCCAAGCCGACTCGGCGCAGCGCAAGGTCGAGATCTGCCAGCGCGCCTACAAGCTCCTGGTCGAGCAGGTCGGCTTCCGTCCGGACGACATCATCTTCGACCCGAACATCCTGGCCATCGGCACGGGCATCGAGGAGCACGCCGACTACGGCAGGGCCTTCATCGAGGCCACCGCCACGATCAAGAAGACCTGCCCGGGCGCGAAAATCTCCGGCGGCGTCTCCAACCTCTCCTTCTCCTTCCGCGGCAACGACGTCGTGCGCGAGGCGATCCACTCCGCGTTCCTGTACCACGCCATCAAGGCGGGCATGGACATGGGCATCGTCAACGCCGGCCAGCTGCAGGTGTACGAGGAGATCCCGGCCAACCTGCTCGAGGCGGTGGAGGACCTGATCTTCAACCGACGCGAGGACGCCACGGAGCGGTTGCTCGAGCTGGCCGAGACGGTCAAGGGTGACGGGCAGCAGCGCGTGTACGACCTCAGCTGGCGCGAGCAGCCGGTCGGCAAGCGCCTCGAGCACGCCCTCGTGCACGGGATCGTCGACTTCATCGTGGAGGACACCGAGGAGGCACGTCAGCAGTGCGAGCGCCCCTTGCACGTGATCGAAGGCCCATTGATGGACGGCATGCGCGTCGTCGGCGACCTCTTCGGCGCGGGCAAGATGTTCCTGCCCCAGGTCGTCAAGAGCGCGCGCGCCATGAAGAAGGCGGTCAGCTACCTCGAGCCCTTCATGGAGGAGGAGAAGGCGATCACCGGCGGCGACAGCTCACGGGGCCGCATCGTGATGGCGACCGTCAAGGGTGACGTCCACGACATCGGCAAGAACATCGTCGGCGTGGTGCTGGGCTGCAACAACTACGAGGTCATCGACCTCGGCGTCATGGTGCCCGCCGAGAAGATCCTGCGCGCGGCCAAGGAACACGACGCGCACATGATCGGC
The DNA here is from genome assembly GCA_027623615.1 of Planctomycetota bacterium. Classification (GTDB taxonomy): domain Bacteria; phylum Planctomycetota; class UBA1135; order UBA1135; genus JALWOP01. Next base: position 4,563 of record JAQBVH010000255.1, read on the forward strand.
CTTTCCGGTCTGATCACCCCCTCACTCGACGAGATGGTGCAGGTGGCCAGTGAGATGAAGCGGCAGGGCTTCGAGGTGCCGCTGCTCATCGGCGGAGCGACCACGAGCAACCAGCACACCTCGGTCAGGATCGCACCCGAGTACGAGCTGCCGGTCGTGCACGTGCACGACGCCTCGCGCGCGGTCAACGTGGTCAGCGACCTGCTCGACGCGGAACGCCGCATCGAGCTCGACAAGCGCAACCGGGTCGAGCAATCACGCCTGCGGGACGTCTTCGCGAGCAAGAAGGGCCGGCCCCTGCGCAGCCTGGACGACGCGCGCGCCAACCGCTCGAAGATCGAGTGGCACAAGGACGACCTGGCTGCCCCGCCGTTCCTCGGGCGCAGGGTCATCGAGGGCGTCAAGGCCGCCGACCTGGTCGAGCACATCGACTGGAGCTTCTTCTTCACCGCCTGGGAGCTGAAGGGCCGCTACCCCGCGATCCTCGAGGACGCCAAGTACGGCGAGGCCGCGCGCGAGCTCTTCGCGCACGGTAGGGCCCTGCTGAAGCGCATCGTGGACGAGGACCTGTTCGAGGCCCGCGGCGTCTACGGCTACTGGCGCGCCGCGAGCGAGGGCGACGACCTCGTCCTGCGCGGCGAGGACGACGCCGAGATCGTGCGCTTCCCGATGCTGCGCCAGCAGGGCGAGCTCGACGTGAACCGCAGCCTGGCCGACTTCGTCGCGCCGGCGGAGACGGGCCTCGTCGATCACCTCGGCGCCTTCGCGGTGACCACGGGCCACGGCGTCGACGCCCTGGTGGCCGAGTTCGAGGCCGACCACGACGACTACCACGCGATCATGGCCAAGGCCCTGGCCGACCGCCTGGCGGAGGCCTTCGCCGAGTACCTCCACGAACGCGTGCGCCAGGAGTGGTACGCCACGGACGAGGCCCTGACCAACGAGGCGCGCATCGCCGCGGACTACCGCGGTATCCGCCCCGCCTTTGGCTACCCGGCCTGCCCGGACCACGGTCCGAAGAGCACGCTGTTCGACCTGCTCGATGCCCCCGGGGTGGGCATCGAGCTGACCGAGAGCATGGCGATGCTCCCCGCGGCCTCCGTGAGCGGCCTCTACTTCGCCCATCCCGAGGCGC
>JAQBVH010000256.1 GCA_027623615.1 Planctomycetota bacterium
GAGGTGGACCTGGCTGCGAAGTCACCCGAGCAGCCCGCGGCGAAGCCGACCGATCCGATCCCGGACTGGTTGCCGCTCGCCCGGGTCGAGGAGCTGAACCTCGACCTGCTCCTCGAGGGCGGCGACCGCCTGACCGTACGTGGGGCGACGCTGACCTCGGAGGCAGTCGGTGCGGGCATCGCGTACCAGCTCCACGTGGACGAGGCCAAGCTCGACGGGGACCCGCCCTGGTCCTCGCCGATCGACGCCCGCGTCCACGTCGAGGACCAGCGTGTCCGCCTCGACGAGCTGGCGCTGCATGCTCCGATCGCGGGCAGGATCGACCTCGACCTGACGGGCTTCAAGGACGGTGTCCTCGACTGGTCCCTGGACCTGTACGTGCTCGACGGGCACGCGCTGGCGAGCGGGAGCCTCGACGGGTCCCAGCTCGAGGCCGCGGTCCTGCTCGAGGAGCTCCACCTGTCGAAGGTGCACGACCTGCTCGACGCAGCCTGGGCCGAGGACCTGGTCGGCGAAGTGCGCCTCGAGGTGGACGTGACCGCGAACCTCGAAGACCCCGAGGCGACCGTGCTCGACGGCAAGCTCGACGCGCGCGCCGTGGGCTGGCAGGGCCGCAAGCTCGACACGCTGCATGTGCAGGGGTGTGTGTTCGAGGGGGTCGCGAGCCTCACGCGTCTCGAGGCGACCGCGGGCGAGGACCGGATCACCGGGACCAAGATCGAGCTCCCCTTCGCGGAAGGAGCCCAAGCCCTGCGCGAGGACAGCACCGCCCAGTTGCTGCTGGAGGTGACCGACCTCACTCCCTGGATCCATGGGGCGTCCCCCCCCGAGGAGCCCCTGCCCCCCCACCACATCCACCTGGACCTGCGCGTCGCTGGTGGCCGCGCGCAGATCTTCGGCGGCGAGGTGCGCGTCGCCGACGGCAGCGCCGAGATCAGGAGCGGCGAGCTCTCCTTTCCAGGCACTCAGCCGGATGGGAGCTCGTCTCCCGGCCGCCTCCTGCTCGACGCGGGCCTCGCGTTCGAGGACCTGGCGCCGGTCGGTCAGCTGCTGGGACAGGAGGACTGGTCGGGCAGTGTGCACGGCGGCCTCCAGCTGGAGGGCCCACTCGATGGGCTGTCCGGCGTCGCCTCGCTGCATGGCCAGGCGGTCAACATCGCCGGGTTCGACCTGGGAGTCGTCGAACTCGAAGCCGTTGCGAATGGTCGCGGAGTGCGGCTCGACTCGGCCAGCGCGACCACCGAGGACCTGCAGTTCTCGTTGACCGGTGGATACGCTTTCGAGGACCAGAGCCTGCAGGGCCTCTCCCTCGACCTCGAGATCACGCGCCCCCACCGCTTCGCCGAGCTCCTCGCGCCCGGCGGCCGGTTGACCGTGAAGGTGCACGCCGATGGTCGGTGGAGCGCGCCGACCGGGACGCTCGAGGTGGATGGGCTCGACCTCGTCGCGGCGGGCAAGCCGATCGAGGGACTGACGATCCGGGGCACGGCGGCGGACGGCCGCTGCACCCTCGAGGAGCTGCGCTGCTCGACACCCTACGGCGACCTCGACGCGTCGCTGACGGTGACGCTGCCGCAGCCCGGCGCGGTCGAACAGCCGTACGTGCTCGAACTGATCGGACTCAGCCTCACGAGCGACGAGCACCAGCTCGTGCTCGAGGAGACCGCGACCCTGACGGTCGACGGGGAGGCCATCGACCTGTCCACCCTCACCCTCGCCGGCAACGCGGGACGCCTGACCCTGTCCGGTCACTATGACCCGAGCAGCGTACAGGCTAGCTACCAGCTCGTGGACCTGGCGCCCCTGCCCTTCCTCGACGACCTCGTCCCGCCGGACACGACCCCGATCCTGATCAGCGGTGCGGGCGAGCTGCAGGGCGGCCGGATCGAGGGCGACCTGCGCGTCAAGGCGGGAGGTGGCGAGCTCGCGAACCTCACGCTGTCGCTGCCCTTCGAGGTCGAGCAGCCGCTCGCGCCCGGCCCCATGAGCATCACCGGTCACCTCGCCCTCCCGAGCGGCCGGCCCCTCGCCCTCGACGCCGACGAGATCCCCACCCAGCTGCACGGCGACTTCCTCGCCGAGCTGGACCTCTCCGGCACCTGGCGCTCGGTGACCGGCTCGGTGGTCGTCGACGGGACCGAGCTGTGGCTGACCCCCGAGGAGCGCACGGCGCCCTACCTCGTTGCGCCGGCGACCGCCCAGCTGCGGCTCGTGATCACGGAGGACGCGGTGCGGCTCGAGGCCCTCGACCTGGACCTGCCCGGACGCCTGACGTTGCGAGCGACAGGTTCGATCGCGACGGGCATCGACGTGGTCAACCTCGTGGAGGGGGGGGCCGACCCACTGCTCGACGTCCAGACCGACGTGGACGGCGACCTCGTCTTCGAGGACCTGGCGTGGCTGACCTCGTTGACCGACAGCCTGCGCCGGCTGGAGGGTGCGGCCAGCGGGACCCTCTCGGTCCACGGTCCGCTCGGCGCCCCCGACCTGGGCGCCTCGCTGCGCATCTCGGACGGCGCGGTGAAGCTGGCCGATGCCCCCGAGCTCGAGCGGCTGAACCTCCTGGTAGAGCTGGAGGGCCACACCCTGACGATCCGCGACACGGCCTGGGAGATGGGCGCGTCACCGGTGCGGCTCGCGGGGACGGTCGACCTGGGCGCGGATCCGATCGAGGTCGACGTGCGGCTCGACGGTGAGGAGGTCCTCCTGAGCCGCTCGTCGTCCCAACGCCTCCGTGGCAACCTGGACCTGACCGTCAACGGCCCCCTCGACCGGCTGAGGATCGGCGGCGAGATCGCGCTGGTCAGCTCACGCCTGCTGCAGGAGATCGACTTCCTCTCTGCCCTGCAGGGCGGCGGCTCGGTGAACTCGCGCAAGCGCGGCCTGCCACTTCCCTCGTTCCGGAACGCTCCTCTCTCGACGGCGGAGTTCAATCTGAAGGTCACCACCGCCGAGCCGATCCGGCTGCTCTCGAACGTGGCGCGCGCCGACGTGCGCCTCGACCTTGGCATCACCGGCACGGGGGAGGTTCTGGTCCCGACCGGGCGGCTGTTCCTCGACGACCTGCGCTGCCGCCTGCCTGGCGGCACCGTGGTCTTTCCGCTCGGGATGGTCAGCTTCGAGGACGGCAACCCCTACGACCCGACCCTCGAGATGCGCGGCGAGGCGCGCCTGGCCGGGTACGAGGTGGCCCTGGGTGTGAGCGGCCGCCTCTCGAGTCCGCTCGTCGACGCGAGCTCGGACCCACCCCTCGGCCAGGACGAACTGATGCTGCTCGTCCTGTCCGGCCAGCCGCCCGCCACGGGCGGGGGCGATGCGGCGGCGCGCTCGCTGGGCATCTACCTGGCCCAGGACCTGGCCAAGCGCTGGATGGGCGGGACCAGCCTCGACGAGGACGACAGCAGCTTCTGGAACCGGCTCGAGATCCAGACCGGACGCGACGTTTCGAAGGCCGGGACGCTGACCCTCGAGATCAGCTACCGCCTGCGCGACGAGTACCCGGGGCCCCGGGACGCGGTCTACCTGGTGGCCGAACGGGACGTGTACGAGGACTACAACATGGGCGTACGCTTCGTCCTGAGGCGGCGATGAGATCAACCATCGCCCTCCTCTGGCTGTCGTCCTGCGCCGTCGTGCCCGAGGCCTTGGACCCGAGCGCGCCCACCCTCGGGATCGAGCTCGAGCTGGTCGGTAACGAAGGCCTCGGTCGCAAGGAGATCCTGCGCGCCCTCGCCTTCGACCTCGCGGAGTTCGAGGAGCAGGGCTACTCGCGCGCAGCCGCCGACGACGTGGCCTACGCGCTCGAGGCCCACTACCTGTCGAAGGGGTATCGCCTCGCGGAGGTCGATGAGCTGGTCACGGAGCCAGGCGGCGAGGTGCACCTGCGCCTCGAAGTCGTCGAGGGTCCGAGAACGACGATCGATGAAGGGGCGATCCGCGCCGAGGGCGTCACGGCCTTCAAGCGGGCCGAGCTGCTGGCCTTCCTCAACGGGCCGCGCCTCGGGACGCTCGGTCGCGGCGATCTGATCTTCCAGGAGAGCCGCGTCCGGACCGCGGTGTCCGCGATGGCCGAGGAGTACGCCTACCGCGGTTATCTCGACGCGAAGGTCGCGCCGATCGAGATCACCTTCTCCGCGGACGGGAAGCTGGCGAACCTGACCGTGCGCGCCGAGGAGGGGGCCTGCTACCGGGTTGGCCGCGTTCGGCTCGCCCCTGGGACGCCGCGGCTCGGCGACGGGTCGCAGCTGCGCAGGATCGTCGAGCGTTTCCAGTTCGATGAGGAGCGCAAGCGCCGGGTGTTCGATCCGCGGTTGCCCTTCGAGCTGCGGGGCGAGCTGCGCGAGATGGTCGCTGCCGAGGGTCGCCCGGACACGCGGGTGACCGTCTCCGCCGCGAGGTACGCCGAGACAGCTGAGGGCCCGCAGGTCGACCTCACGATCACCCTGGAGCCCGGCCCGCTGGTGACCATCGGGGAGATCCGCTTCGAGGGCAACGAGCTGACCGGTCGCAACTTCCTGCTCTCGCGGCTGCGGCTGAAGCCGGGAGACCCCTTCGCCAGCCCGGAGGCCAGGGAGAGCCTCCGGCGCCTGTACGAGACGAGCCTGTTCAAGAGCGTGGCCATCGACCTGGTGCCGTCCGATGACGAGCAGGGGGATGCGGTGGTGCGCGACCTGGTGGTGCGCCTCGAGGAGGGCCCGACACGGGAGTACTGGGCCGAGCCCGGGTACGGCTCCTACGAGCTGTTCCGCCTGGGCATCGGCGCCCGCGAGCGCAACCTCCTCGGTACCGGTCGCCAGCTCCGGGCCAAGGCCACCGTGGCGATCCGGGCCGTTCGCGCCGAGGTCGCCCTGACGGACCCGTGGTTCTTCGGCACCGATCTGATCCTGGACGTGCCGCTGAACTTCAACCAGCGCGAGCACCCCTCGTTCGTCAGCCGCTCCACCGCGGTCGGCCCCCAGTGGACCAAGCAGTGGGACGGGCACCGGCACTCGACCAGCTTCGGCTACAAGTTCAAGCGCTCCGAGGTCCAGGACGTCGAGATCGTCGACGCGCTCGTCGCGGCTGCCCTCGAGGACGTGGACCTCTCCTCGATCAACGTGGTCCAGCGCCTGGACCGGCGCGACAACATCTTCCTGCCCAGCAGCGGGAGCTTCGCGAGCTTGAGCCTCGAGTGGGGTGACCGCTCCATCGGGTCGGAGCTCGACTACGTGCGGACGGACCTGAACCTGCGTGCGTACCGCGAGCTGATCGAGGACAAGCTCGTCCTGGCCTCCGCGTTCCGCACCGGCCTGATCATGCCCCACGGAGAGGACGAGACGATCCCCCTCCAGGAGCGCTACTTCAACGGCGGAGAGAACACCGTGCGCGCCTTCGGCGAGGAAGACCTGGGTCCGCACGACCGCGAGGGCAACCCCCTGGGCGGCGAGGCGCAGACCATCGCAAACCTCGAGCTGCGTTACCGCATCCGGGACGTGGAGTTCGAGGGCTTCGAGGTCGCGCTCTTTGCCGACGCGGGCAACGTCGTCGGCGACGCCTCGGACTGGGCGCGCTTCGAGGACATGCGCTACGGCCTGGGGCTCGGCGTGCGCTACATCCTGCCCGTTGGCCCGCTGCGCCTGGACGTGGGCTGGAACCCGGAGGCGGAGGACGGCGAGGACGAGTTCGTCCCCCACTTCGCGTTGGG
>JAQBVH010000257.1 GCA_027623615.1 Planctomycetota bacterium
ATCGTCGTGGGCGGTGTAGGGGCTGAGCACCATGCTGACGAGTTCGCTGAAGTGCACCCCCTCCCAGCGCGCGGCAGCCAGGGCCTCGTGCGTGCGCGCCATGGCTCGCAGGCGCCCCGTGAACGAGTGTTCGAAGGAGGGCAGGTCCTCGGCGCCGCGCATCGTCTGCTCGGCCAGGGCCAGCACGCCGGCCAGATTGTTCTTCACGCGGTGGTCGAGCTCGCGCATCAGCAGCGTCTGGCGTTCCTCGACCCGCTTGCGCTCCGTGACGTCGCGCAGCACGACCTGCACGGCGCGCTCGCCGCCGAGCTCGACCACGTTGCCGTTCCACTCGACGTCGGTCTCGCGGTCCTCGAGCGGGATGATGCGCAGCTCCAGACGCGCGCGCGGGCGGTCGTCGAGCAGGGCGCGCAGCCAGTCCTCGACCCGCGGAATGTCGCTGGGCTGGAGGAGGGCATTGAGGGAGCGCCCTTCCAGCGCCTGGCTCGACTCGAACTGGAACATGTCGGCGGCGGCAGGGTTTGCGAAGGCGATCTCGTCCCCGCGCACGAGGACCAGCGCGTCCGGGATCGTCTCGACCAGCGCCCGGTAGCGGCCCTGGCTCTGGGACAGGGCCTCGGCGGCGACCCGTTCGGCGGTCACGTTCTCGGCGATGCCGGCCACGCGATAGACCTGCCCCTTCTCGTCGAGGACCGGGAAGGCTCGGGCTCGGATGCGGCGCTCGTGGCCGTCCACGTGCTGCACCCGATACTCCGCATCGAACTCACCGGTCGCGGCCAGGTTCGCGAAGTCCTCGACCGCGCGCTCGCAGTCCTCGGGGTGCAGGTGGCGCTCCCAGGAGCGCGCGTCCAGGTACAGCTCCTCGACTGGCGCGCCGGTCAGGGCCTCGTAGGCCGGGCTGACGTAGAGCACCTCGCGTGTGTGCCAGTCCGTGAGCCAGAAGACCTCGTGTACGTTCTCGGCGAGCTGGCGGAAGCGCTCTTCCTTGTCGGTCAACTCGGCGCGCTCCCGGGCTCGGCGACGCAGGAGCAGGGTGGTCAGGCCGGTCGACAGGAGCAGCACGAGCAGCAGCGGCGCCAGCACGAGCGGGTGCAGGTGCAAGGGGCGCGGGACGCGTAGGTCCGTGCCAAAGCCCTGCGGAGGGTGCGCGCCGAAGTAGTCCTTGGCCTGGACCTCGAAGTGCTTCGAGCCGTACTCGAGGCCCGAGAGGACGACCTCGCGCTCGGTCGACCAGTCCGACCAGCGCCGTCCGCTCAAGCGATGGCGGGTCAGCACCCGCGCCGCAGGCTGGTCGCCCCACCACGTGTGCACGCGCCAGCGCAGGAGCGCCTCGCGACCGTCAACGACCGGCGGCGAGAGGACGACCACCGGGGTCGGCGTGGGGGGGTCGGGGAACGTGAGGCGACAGGTGCCGCCACCGTGGGTGCCGACCTGCACCGCGTGCTCCTCCACCAAGAGGGCGCGCACGAAGTCGTTCTGCATCCCCGACTCGGCGGTGAAGCGCGTCCAGCTCCCGCCGCGGTAGTGGAACAGGCCCCGATCCGTGCCGACCCACAAGCCCTCGCCGTCGGTCGAGCTCGCCAGGGTGACAACGTGCGCTCGCGACGCGGTCTCCTCGGAGCTCGTGTAGTGGATCGAGTCGTCGGGGGCGACCCACCCCAGCCCGCGGCCGGAGGACTCGTGGCCGAACCAGACGCGGCCGTCGCGGCCCTCGGCCAGGGTGTACACGCGCTGGTTGCGCAGCCCGTCCGCCAGGCCCCAGCGCGTCCAGACTCCCTGGTGGCAGCGCGCGAGGCCGCGCAGGGTCGCGAACCAGCGCGACCCGTCCGCGCTCTCGAGGAAGTCGTAGACGCGACCGGAGGGCAGGCCGCGCTCCTCGTTCCAGGCCTCGAAGCGCCCGTCCGGCAGGAGGCGCCGTGCGCCGGGCTGGGGCCCGTGAACGCGCTCGGGGTCGTCGCTCAGGCCGAGGAACCACAGATCACCCGCGCGATCGCGCCGGATCTTGTGGATCGCGACCAGGTCGAGACCCTGCTCCTGGCCGACATGGGTGAACGACTGTCCGTCCCAGCGCAGCGCGCCCTCGACGGAGGCCGTGCCGCTGCCGACCCAGATGTTGCCCTGGTTGTCTTCACCGAGCGCCGTGATCCCGCGCAGGTCGCGACCGAAGACGTTCGTGAAGCCGGTGACCTGCCCGTTCGCCCGTCGACAGTCGAGGCCCCAGGCCTTGCCGACCCAGAGGGTTCCGTCGCGGCCGCGGCAGTATTCGAGCGCCAGGTTCTCGCGCACCGAGGTGCCGAGCTCCGACGACTGCCAGTAGGGATGCTCGCGCCGCCACAGGTACAGACCCTCGTTGGTCGCGACCCACAACTGACCGTCGACCCGATAGCGCAGATCGTTGACCCCGCGCATCTCGCGCGGCAGGGGATCGAGCACGCCCCACACGTCCTCGTGGCGCACGCGCACCTCGCCCGAGGTCAGGGCGACGACCGCCTCCCCGTCGGGTCGGATCGAGAGCCCCGCGATGCCGTCGAAGTCCATGACCTCGACGTGTTGCAGCTTCCCCTCCGCGGTCCATTCGTAGAGCCCGCGCGCTTGCCAGGGCTGCTCCACGTACGACAGGCCTCGCCCGGACGCGTCCGCGAGCGCGGTCGCGCCGATTCCGAAGCCATTCTCGAGGATGCGCGGCCACCAGCGCCCCTCGGCGTCGCGCCGCACCAGGCCCTCGATCGTGACCGCCCACAGGCCCTGACCCTTCGCGTCACGGACGAGGGTGCGCGGGTCCGCCGACGGGATCACGAAGGTCGCGACCTCACAGGCAGGCCCGCAGATGGTGCGCAGCTCCTTGGAGGGCACGCCCTGCTTGCGCACCAGGACGACCAACCCGCCCCCCGGGACCGACGAGCAGGCGAGCGCTTCCTCGCCCGCCGCGACGTCGAGTTCGGCCAGGGGCAGGAAGGGCTTGCGCGCCGAGCCGAGCCACGCGCGGCCGTTCTCGACGAAGAGCACGTTGCCATCGACGTCGACCGCCAGGTCGCTCGCCCGTCGCGCGGGCAGGCCCCGGTCCGGGCCGACCGCGTGCCAGCGGTGCCCGTCGTACCAGGCCGCGCCTCGGTCGGTGACGGCCCACACCTGGGGCTCGGCCCCGCGCTCGAGCGTCTCGTGGATCTGCAGCACGCGCGCGTCCGGCAAGCCGTCCTCGACTCCGAAGCGCACCCACAACCCGGGCTCGTGCAGACCGCGCAAGGTGGTCGGCGGGAGCCGTTGCCCGAGGGCAGGCAGGGTCAGGGCGAGGGCCCCGAGCGCGCAGAACACGCGGGTCATTCCGACACGGTAGCGGGGCGCGCCCCGTCAATCGAGTTCGACGCGCCCACCCGTGCGATCGATCAGGGCGGCGCGCACCTCGGCGACCCGCGGGCGGGGCACCTCGAGCACCAGCTGCCCCCGCTCCCCGTAGTCCGCCGCGACCGGGGTCAGCTCCTCGGCCACGAGCAGGGCCTGGACCGCGTTCGAGCACTCGTAGGGGTGGCTGAGGGTCAGTCGCTCCACGACGATCACCTCCTCGAGGGGGGCCCGGTCGAGGCACTGCCCCGCCGCGCCTCCGTAGGCCCGCATCAGCCCCCCGACCCCCAGCTTGACCCCCCCGAAGTAGCGCACGACCGCGGCGACCACGTCGGTGCAGGCGTGCCCTTCGAGCTGCAGGAGGATCGGTCGGCCCGCGGAGCCGCCCGGCTCCCCGTCGTCGCTCGAGCGGGTCTGGTCCCCGCCAGGCCCGAGGCGCCAGGCCCAGCAGACGTGCCGGGCGTCGTCGTACTTATCGCGGACGCGGTCGAGGAAGTCCTTGGCCTCGTCTTCGCTCGTCGCCGGCGCGACGAGGGCGAGGAAGCGCGAGTTCTTGATCGGATCGGGCTCGTAGAAGTGTTCGGCCGCGAGGGTCAGGTAGCGGTCGACCATCAACGCGGCTTGAGGTAACCGCCAAGGTCGCGCGCGGCCTGGGGCGGCACGAGCGGCCCGCTCTCGGGCACGCGGAACACGATGCCGAGAGGTGCGCGCCCCCCGCGTGCGCCGCGGTTCCAGCTGCCCTCGCCCCAATGCTCGCCGAGGGCAACGAGGTCGAAGCGGGTGACCTTGGGCCCCTGCGTGTCCAGCTCGATCGTGCCGAGGAGCGCGGCCTCGAAGCCGTGGTCGCCGTCTCCGAGGGCGACTGCGCCGCTGGCCTTGAGCTGGACGCGCGTACCCTCGGCCTCGCTGACCTCAAGGATCAACACCTGACTGCGCACCTGGTCCGCGGCCCAGAAGGGCGGCTCGCCGCGGGTGGCGTCGACCAGGTGGAAGCGGACGAGGCGTCGCAGCAGGGCCTCGGGCACCTCGACCAATGCGCCGACCTCGGGATTGCTTGGCAGCAGGGCGCGCCATTCGCCTTCGAGGATCCAGAGGTGGTCGCGGGCAGGGCTGCGCTTGCCGTGTCGCTGGAGCTCACCCTCCTCTGCCTCGCTCAGCTCACGCGTGAACGTGCGCAGGACGAGCGCGCCCTTGGGCGCCTCGCGGTGATAGCGCTGGTCCGGCTCGAAGGAGGGCGGGATGTCGAGCTGCGGGCCCTCTCCAAGCGCCTTCCACTTCGCGAGCGCGTCCTGAACGACGCGGCGCATGATCTCGGGGTCGCTGTGGTTCTTGTAGCCGAGCAGGTTGCCGCCCGCCGTGAACAGGTACAGGCCCTGCCGCGTCGGTCCGCCGGCCCCGTCGTGTTCGCGCGGTCCCTGGTTCGCGACGGCGCGGAAGAACTCGCCCTCGGCATCTTCGCGGCGGCGTTGGTACCAGTCGTCGCACGCGACCGGGATGAAGTCCTCGCGCGCCATGCGCAGGATCTGGGGGTCGGAGAAGGTGAGCACACGGCCCGTCACGCCGTTGTTTCATGTGCACCCGAGCGGGTGACCGTCCATCTCCCAGAGCAGGATGGGTTTGCCCTCGGCGGCCGCGTCGAGGCGCGCCTGCCAGAGGCTCGTGCGCCAGGGGAGCGCGGCCCAGGGGTCCTCGCTCTCGGCGGGCAGAACGAGGGTCTTCACGGCCTCGACGTCGAAGCCCGGACCGGTCGACAAGGACAGCAGCAGGAGGGCGGAGAGCATGCCGCGATGTTAATGGTCGCGGGGGCTCGAGCGGACCTCGAACCCCCGCGACCTCGAACAGGACGACGCTACGCGGCCTGGTCGCCGTTCACCTTGTGCACCGGGGTGAAGGACTCGACCGTGAAGCCTGTTGCCTCGCTCCAGTCGACCCGCGCGACCTGGCCCGCGCCGACGGTGCCGGCGAGGACCGCCTCGGCGATCGCGTTGGTGACGCCCTTCTGAATCGCACGCTTGAGGGGGCGTGCGCCGAAGGCCGGGTTCCAGCCCTGGCGGGCCAGCTCGTCCTTGGCGGCGTCCGAGACCTCGAGGGTGATGTCCTGGCCAGCGACGTGGTCGGCCAGACGGCGGATCTGTACGTCGACGATGTCGCGGATCTGATCCCTCTCGAGCGGGTCGAAGGTCAGGATGTCGTCGAGGCGGTTGAGCAGCTCGGGGCGGAAGAACTCCTGCACCTGGGCGTCGTCGCGCAGGTTGCTGGTGAGCAGCACGAGGGTCTGGGTGAAATCCACCGTGCGCCCCTGGCCGTCGGTCAGCCGACCGTCGTCGAGCAGCTGCAAG
>JAQBVH010000258.1 GCA_027623615.1 Planctomycetota bacterium
CGTAGGCGGCCCCAACGGGGTCGCTTAGCCCACACCGTCAGGTGTGGCGCCAAACAACACTCACGCCTCAGAAGGAGGCGTAGGCGGCCCCAACGGGGTCGCCTGGAGCGTCACGTTGATCCCACCCGGGATCGGGGTAGGGTGGAGCGTACTCCCCCGACCCCGATCCTCCGTTTTCGGAGCCCTGCCATGCCCGTACGCCCACCCGGCCGCCTCGGCCAGGTCCAGGACACCCTGACCAAGATCGCGTTGAGCTATCCCCAGTCCCATGAGGATCACCCCTGGGATCACATCGCGATCAAGGTGAAGGGGAAGATGTTCCTGATCCTCGGAGGCACCAAGGAGGTCCTGTCAGTCACGACCAAGCTGCCGCAGAGCGCTCGCGAGGCGTTGCTCCTGCCCTTCACCGAGCCGACGGGCTACGGCATGGGCAAGCACGGTTGGGTGTCCGCCACGTTCAAGCAGGGCGACGAGGCTCCGCTCTCGATCCTCGCCGAGTGGATCGATGAGAGCTTCCGCGCCGTGGCGCCCAAGGGCGTGCTGAAGCTGCTCGACGCCGAGGGTGATGCGCCCGCGGCCAAGCCTGCGGCGCGGAAGGCGAAGAAGAAGGCCGCGAAGAAGAAGGCCGCGAAGAAGAAGGCCGCGAAGAAGCCGGCCGCGAAGAAGCCGGCCGCGAAGAAGCCGGCCGCGAAGAAGCCGGCCGCGAAGAAGCCGGCCGCGAAGAATAAGGCGACCAAGAAGGCCCCCGCCCGCAAGAAGGCGACCAAGCAGCGCTGATGCAACCCGGGCGGCACCGGAATCGTGCGCGCCCCTTACGGTCTGGCGCAGCGAGGCGACTAACCTGGGCGGCATGAGCGCTCTCCTCGCCCCCGTCCTCTGCCTGCTGACCCTCACCGCGACCTCGGCTCAGGAGGTCGCCCAGGAACCCGCGCTGGATCCGGTGGCCAGGCTCGCCGCCGAGCTCGGCAAGCGCGAGGGGTTGATGGGCGGCGCCATCGCGTACGTCCAAGGGGACGGCGAGGTCCGGGTCCATCCCTTCGGTGTGGTCGAGCCCGAGGGGCGGGCGATCACCGCCGAGGACCGGTTCTGCGCGGGCAGCGTGGGCAAGACCTTCTTCGTCGGGCTCGCCCTCCATCATCTCGCCAGCGGCGAGCTCGAGCTCGAGGCCAAGGTCAGTCGCTACCTCGACGAGGAGACGCTCGCCGACGTGCCGAACGGGGCGGACCTGACGATCCACCAGCTCCTGCGCCATCAGACCGGCCTGCCGCGCTACATCGAGGACCCGCGCTTCTGGACCGACCTCAACGCCGAGCCCGAGGCGAGCTGGGCGCCGGGCTCGCAGCTGAAGTACGTGCGCGGCAAGCAGCCCGTGCATCCCGCTGGTGAGGGCTGGTCCTACTCGGACACGAACTACGTGCTGCTGGCCATGGTCCTCGAGCAGCTGGAGGGGCGCTCCGCCTACGAGGCGATCGCCGAGCGCGTGCTGAAGCCCCACGGGCTGACCCAGACCCTGGGGCAGACGCAGCGCAAGCTGCCCGGGCTCGTCCAGGGGCACACCGCGCTGTTTCAATCCATGGGGCTCCCGGCGCGCTCGCTCGGTGAGGACGGACTCTTCAGCGTGAACCCCTCCTTCGAGTACGGCGGCGGCGGCTACGTCTCGAGCCCCGCGGACCTCGCTCGCTGGGCGCGCATCCTCTGGAGCGGCGCTGCGATCGAGGGCGAGTACCTCGCGGTCGTGCTCGACGCCGTCGACGCGCCGATGCTGCGCGGCCGCTACGGCCTCGGCGTCATCCTGCGCGATACGCCCGCCGGCAAGGTGCGCGCGCACGACGGCATCTTCGTCGGCTACCTCAGCGCGATGGGCTACTTCCCCGAGCGTGACCTCGCCGTCGCGATCCAGATCAACCAGGACAACGGCCGCCCCGTGGGCAAACCCCTGCACGCGATCCTGGCCGACGTCGCCCTCGCCCTCGAGGACAAGTGAACGAGGTGGGGCCGCGGGTCCTCCAAAGACCGCGGCCCCTTGGAGCAAGGAACGACCTGCCCCAACGACCGGCTGCGAGCCACCGGCCGTGATTGCGTCACCTAGAACTGCACGACGATGGCGTCCGAGAAGCGGCTCGAGCCCGCGATGCGTGTCCAGGTCTGGAAGTGCCACCTGTCACCGAACAGGAGCGCGCCGCCGGGTGGGTTCGGGAGCTGGCCCGAACCAGCGCCGGTGCTTCCGTTGATGAGGTCGGTCGAGTACGTGCCACCGATCACCGGGCCGACGTCCGCCACGTAGCGACCGATGCCGGGGGACGACCCGACCAGGCACATGTCCCCGAGGGCCCCCGGGGGATCCGTGAGGACGCCCATGCCGTTGCCGATCAGGTGGTAGGCGAACTGCCCGCCCGACAGGTTCGTCGTGGTCAGCACCGGCAGCTGGGGCAGCACGTTCGTGTTGATCGACAGGCTGCCGAGCTGGTTCGGCCCCGTGTCGCAGTAGGTGGTGTACGGAGCACTGCTGCACGTCTGGGTGCAGTCGGTCAGGAGCAGCATCTCGAACTGGGCGAAGAGCCCGTGCATCCCACCGCCGCAGCCGTTCGGGTTCGAGTAGCCACCAAAGTAGTAACAGCCTGGCGGGCCCGCTCCTGTGTCCACGGTGACCTGGTCCAGGGCGCCGTTCGCGGTTGCGCCCGCCGGGCAGTTGAGGGTCGGCAGGTAGCAAGTGCCCTCTCCTTCCGGAGACCAGGTCGGATCTGCGCCGGCGATGACTGGGCCGGTGTACGCGCCGTCGGGCGTCGTGAACCGAAAGCCCCAGCCGAAGTGGTCGAGGTTCGTGGCCGGGCCCTGGTATCCCGGGTTGCATGGCCCGCCGTCCGCCTCCAAGCAGAACGCGTTCCCGCCGCTCAGGTCGACCGTGACCGTCCAGCAAGCGCTGCTCGCAGGCAGCGACGGGAGGGCGACGGTGGAGACCAGGTTGCTACAGGCGTTGGCCGTGCAGGACTGGAAGCTGTCGTAGAAGGTGAACTCGAAGTCCACGAAGCTGGACATGGAGCAGTAGGAGAACTGGAACCCGTCGATCTCATAGGCGTCCTGGGGGCCGCCAAAGGTCGGGTTGGTCGTGCCAGGCAGGATGCCCTCGTCGATCACCTCGTCACCCTCCCAGCTCCCCACGCCGAAATAGCCCGTGGAAAGCGTCGCGTTGTAGATGACGTCGGGTCCGAGTTGTGCGGTGGATTGGCTGCGACTCCAGGTCCCGGTCGCGACGTGGTACACACCCGCATCACGCGGCGCGCCGAGCAGGCGCCGAGGTTCGATGCGGTCCTGCGCCGCCGCGAAGTGGGCGAGGGTGAGAAGGAGAGCGGAGTGGAGAGCGAGCGAGCGCATGCTGGTCTTCCGAGGCTTGGGGGGCGCGGTGGCGCGATCTCCGAGGCGAAGGGGGCTGGATGACTTCAGCCTGGGACCGCGCAGGGGCAGCGTGGCACCCGGAAGGGATTCCGAAGAAATACCGATCCAGCCCGGGCCCGCACGCGAACGGTGCGCACTCGCGAGGGTGGCCACTAGGATGGGGCGGTCTCCCGAACCCGTGACCCCCAGGCCATGACCCTCGCCAGCCCTCTCCTCGCTCTGCTTGCCCTCGCCTCCCAGGACCCGGTCGCCGCGCCGGCGGATCCGTGGGTGGTCTATCCCGGCGGTGAAGGCCCAGGCGCTGGCAAGCACATCGTGCTGATCGCGGGGGACGAGGAGTACCGCTCCGAGGAGGCCCTGCCGATGCTGGGCAAGATCCTCTCGGTGCACCACGGCTTCCAGTGCACCGTGCTCTTCTCGATCAACCGCGAGACCGGTGAGATCGAGCCGAAAGAGCAGACGTACATCCCGGGCATGCAGGCGCTGAAGACCGCCGACCTGGCGATCGTCTTCCTGCGCTTCCGCGAGCTGCCCGACGAGGACATGGCGCACTTCGTCGAGTTCGTGGACGCCGGCAAGCCGATCATCGGCCTGCGCACGGCGACCCACGCCTTCGACTACAAGCGCAACACGGAGAGCCGGTTCGCCAAGTACCACTGGCGCGCCGGCGAGGACTGGCCCGGCGGCTTCGGCAAGCAGATCCTGGGCGAGACCTGGGTCGCGCACCACGGCGCCCACGGCAGCGAGGCCACCCGCGGGGTGATCGAGCCCGGCGCCGAGGACCACCCCATCCTGCGCGGCCTCACCGACGTGTTCGGTCCGACCGACGTCTACCGGGTCAAGCTGCCCCTGCCCGAAGACGCCCAGGTGCTCCTGCGCGGCGCGGTGCTGAACGGCATGACGCCCGAGGCGACGCCCGTCGACAACCAGAAGAACCAGCCGATGATGCCCGTCGTCTGGACCCGCACGTTGAAGAACGGCGACGCCGAGCAGCGCGTGGTGTGCTCGACGATCGGTGCCTCCCAGGACTTCTCGAGTGAGGGCCTGCGGCGCGTGATGGTCAACGCTTGCTTCTGGTGCCTTGGAATGGACGACGCCATCCCGGCCAAGTCCAAGGTGGATCTCGTCGGGGAGTACGCCCCGACTCCCTTCGGGTTCAACAAGGCGACCCAGGGGGTCAGGCCCTCCGACCACGCCCTCAACAGGTGAACACGCTCAGCGAGCAGATCGCCGAGGACCTGCGCTTGCGGCTGGCGGAGGGGCTGCCCGAGGAAGGGCTGACCCTCTCGAGCCTCGCGGCCGAGTACAAGGTCAGCGTGACGCCGGTCCGCCGGGCCGTGGGAGCGCTCGTGGAGGAGGGGCTGCTCGCCCGCGCGGAGAACGGCCGCGTGACCCTGCCCGGGGGCGGCTCGACCCCGCGCCGCATGGCGCGCGCCCCCCAGATGCCGGTCACCCCCGACCTCGAGGGCGCGCTCGCCGCCGAGATCCTCGAAGGGAGCCTGCGCGGGAGCCTGCGCTTCCTACGTGAGGAGACCACGGCTCAACGCTTCGGCGTCAGCCGCACCGTCGTGCGCCAGGTCCTCAGCCGGCTGGCCGGCCGCGGGTTCCTGCTCTACCTGCCGCGGCGTGGCTGGCAGGTGCGCGTCCTCGACGAGGCGGACATGCTGGCCTACCTCGACGTGCGCGAGGTCATGGAGCTGCGCGCGCTCGACCTGGCCGCCGGGCGCCTCGAGCGCGAGGTGCTCGAGCGCATGCTGGCCGGCAACGACCCCGCGGCGGGCACGATCGACAACGACCTGCACGGGTACCTGATCGAGCGCGCGGACAACCCCTACATCGCCGACTTCTTCGAACGGCACGCGCCCTTCTACCACGCGATCTTCGACGCGGCCGCGCCCGGGGCGCGCCTCACGCGCGAGATGGCGGTGCAGCACCAGGACATCCTGAGGGCCCTGATCGGCGAGGACTGGGAGGCCGCGCGCCGCGCCCTCGTGGACCACATCCGGGCGCAGCTCCCGGTCGTGCGGCGCCTGATGGACTCCCTGAACCGGGACGGCAGCGCGCTGGGCTGACGTCGAGAGCGGGCGCTCGCTGGGGGGACGCGCTGTGTGCCCTGCCCCTCGGTCGTCGAACCCGAGCGGATTCCGGGCCAGGCCGGCGCCCAGACTGCCGACAGTATCCAGGACCCCATCTCCTCGAGACCGCGCGAGCTCCAGACCGCTGCTCTCAGCCTCTCGCGGTGTTCCCGACCATGCGCCCTCACCGGCTCCTCTCCCGATCCCTCC
>JAQBVH010000259.1 GCA_027623615.1 Planctomycetota bacterium
CGACGCCGTGTCGCCGCGAATCCCGAGGGAGAAGGCGGCTGCGGCGCGGACGCGCGGGTCCTCGTCCGTCAGACAGGCGACCAGGCTGCGGGTGACTGTCTCGCCGTGGGTCTCCAGGGGCAGACGCCCGAGGGCGAGCGCGGCCCGCTCGCGCACTTCGGGACCGAAGGTCCCGGCCAGGATCTGGAGCAGCCCACCTCCGTCGTCCCGCGCATCCTCGAGCCGCGCGATCGAGGTCAGGGCGTCGCCAGGGTTGGTCGGCGGCGCGATGTCCTGCCGCAGCGGGTCATCCGGGTCCCGGTTGGCGAGTGTCTCGAGACTCTCCAGGGAGTTGCAGGCAGTGGTGAGGAGCGCGAGGAAGAACAGCAGGCGGGGGCGCGTGGGGCGATCCATGGCGATCGACTATCATGGGGGGTCGGACGGTGGGAGTCTGCGCCCAAGGTGCAGACTCCAGACGTCGCACCGCCAGGCGCGGCGCGCAGCAACACACACGCCCCCGTAGGGGGCGTAGGCGGCCCCGGCGGGGTCGCCTACGCGGCCATCTCCGACCCAGTGAGCCCCAGACGCATGTCCATCGCCAGCATTCCCGATGTCCTCGAAGACCTCCGCCAAGGGCGGATGATCATCCTGGTCGACGACCCCGACCGAGAGAACGAGGGCGACCTGGTCCTCCTGGCCGAGCATGCCCCCCCGGAGGCGATCAACTTCATGGCCAAGGAGGCCCGCGGGTTGATCTGCTTGCCCCTCGATGGAGCGGGCTGCGATCGCCTGGGCCTCGAGCCCCAGGCGGCGCGTAACACCAATCACCACGGGACGGCCTTCACCGTCTCGATCGAGGCCAAGACCGGCATCACCACCGGCATCAGCGCCGCCGACCGGGCACGCACGATCCAGGTCGCCTGCGATCCGAGCTCGGGGCCCGATGCGATCGCCAAGCCCGGACATGTGTTCCCCCTGCGCGCCAAGGAAGGCGGCGTGCTCGTGCGTGGCGGCCAGACCGAGGGCTCGATCGACCTCGCGCGCCTGGCCGGTTGCCGCCCTGCGGCGGTCATCTGCGAGGTGATGAACGACGATGGGACGATGGCGCGCATGCCCGAGCTCGAAGAGTTCGCGCTGAAGCACGACCTCAAGATCTGCACGATCGCGGACCTGATCGAGCACCGCCGCCGCACCGAGCGCTTGGTGACGCCGCTCGAGATGGACCTGCCCATGCAGACCCGTCACGGCGAGTTCACCCTGCACCTGTTCCGCTCGCACGTGGACGGCAAGGAGCACGTGGCCCTGACCCGCGGCATGCCCTCCGCCAGCTTGGATGGGCCCCGCACGGGGGTCGCAGGACCGGTGCACGTACGCGTGCACTCCGAGTGCCTGACCGGGGACGTGTTCGGCTCCCTGCGCTGCGACTGCGGACCTCAGCTCGACAAGGCGATGCAGATCCTCGCGACGAAGGAGCAGGGTGTGCTCGTCTACCTGCGCCAGGAGGGGCGCGGGATCGGGCTCGAGAAGAAGCTGGCCGCCTACCGGCTCCAGGATCAGGGCATGGACACCGTGGAGGCGAATCAGGCACTCGGCCTGCCCGTGGACCTGCGCGAGTACGGAATCGGGGCCCAGGTCCTGCACTACCTGGGGGTGCGCAAGATGGTGCTGCTCACCAACAACCCCAAGAAAATCCACGGGCTGGGGGGCTACGGGCTCGAGGTCGTGGACCAACTGCCCCTCGAGAGCGAACCCAACCCCGTGAATATCAAGTACTTGCGAACGAAGCGGGACAAGCTGGGGCACACGCTGGTCGGCAAGGAGAGCCCTGTCCGACCCGTCGATCCCCGGGAATAGGCTCCGGCCTTGGTCGTCTCTCCCCGACCATGGTCCTGCGCAAGATGGATGCGGCCCCCGTCGAAGACTCCTCACTCGTTCGCGACTCCCTCGCGGGCGACGGGACTGCCTTCCAGCTGCTCGTCGAGCGCTATCAGGGCCGCCTCTTCGCCCTCGCGCGGAACTACACCAAGAGTCCGGTTGAGATCGAGGACATCGTCCAGGACACGTTCCTGAAGGCGTTCGCCCGGCTGGACTCGTTCCAGCACCAGTCGAGCTTCTACACCTGGATCTACCGCATCGCGACCAACACCCTGCTCGATCACCTCAAGCGCCGTGGTCGCAGCCCGGTGCAGGCGGTCGAGGACCCCGAGGTCCTGCCGAACGGCGTCTGCGACGGCAACCTGATGCGTCCCGACGCGCGGTTGCAGGAGAAGGAGATCGCCGAGATCACCCAGGACGTCCTGTTGGACCTGCCCGAGATCTTCCGTCAGGTCCTGATCCTGCGCGAGTTCGAGGACATGGCCTACCAGGACATCGCCGACCTGCTGGAGATCTCGATCGGCACGGTCGAGTCGCGCCTGTTCCGGGCACGCAACAAGTTCAAGCAGAAGCTACTCGCCAAGTATCCCGAGTTTGCTCAGGGAGCCGAATGATGGACTGCAGTGACGCTCTCGCGCGGATCCCGCGCTACCTCGACGACGAACTCCTCGAGGCGGAAGCCGCGCCCCTGCGCGCCCACCTCATGGATTGCGTCGATTGCCGCGGGCAAGTGCAAGAAGCGCGCTCCGTGTCGGCCTGGTTGGTGAAACCGGAGCCGGTCGAGGTGCCCGCCGGCTTCGCCGCGCTCGTCGCAAGGCGCGCGATCGCTGGGGACCCTGGCGCGCTGACGCCGGTGGCGGATGTGGCTGCGGGTCCTGCGCCCCTGACCTCGGCACCTGCCGAGGGGGACCGCATGCGCAGCTTCGTCGTGAGCGCCGTGGCGGTGGCCGCCCTGGTCCTCCTGGCCCTCTCGATCGCGCTGCGCCGGATGGACATGCCCGAGAACCGCGGTCTGTCGGCGGACGACGCCAGCACCGACCAGGCCCTCGAGGCCCTGCGCAAGATGAACGAACGCGACCAGTCCGAGGATCCCAAGGAGTGAAAGACTCTCGCCTCTGGGTCGTCCTGCTCATGGTGGTGGTCTTCCTCGCGGGGGCCGCCGCCGGTGTGTTGGGAGAGCGCATGACCGAGGACGAGGCACCGAGCGGCCCGTTCGAGGACTACGCCCTCCTGCTCGAGCGGGAGTTCGAGCTGCCCGCCGCGCGGATGGAGCACCTGCGGGTGCTGCTCGGCGCCTACTCGCGCGAGGTGGATCGAGTGGTCAAGGGACACGCAGCGGCCTATCGTGCGGCCCTCGAACCCGACCTGCGCCCCATCCACGAGGAGTACGGCAGCCTCGTGCGTGACCACGTCCTGCCCAAAGCTCAACGGGCCCGCTTCGATGAGCTGGCATCCGGTATCACCCTCAACCCGAATCCCTGATGGCTCGAAGCTGCGGAATCCGCATCGGCCCCCGCCGATACGAGGTCGTCGTCCTGGACGGCAGCCCCAAGAAGCACAAGATCGCTGCCTTCGAGGCTGGCGAGTTCGACGCGACGGCAGAGAACCCCCTCAAGTCCATCGCGGCGACGCTCAAGGACGTGGGCAAGCGCCTCAGCATCCCGAAGGACAACGTCGGTCTGGTGATCGACTCCGGTCACGCGGCCTTCCGGCGCCTGAAGCTCCCCTTCGCCGACGTGCAGAAGATCGATCAGGTCGTCAAATACGAGATCGAGTCCGAGCTGTCGCAGTGGAACATCGACGACGTGATCGTCGACTACCACAAGCTGGGCGCGGACGAGCACTCGAGCGACCTCCTGATCACGGCCGTCCCCAAGGACGACATCCAGATGGCCCTGGACGCTGCCAGCAGCGGCAACATCGAGCCGTTCCAGGTGGAGCTCGAGACCACGGCCATGGTCAACGCGGCCTACACCGCGGAGATCTGCAACCTCGACGACGCGCAGCTCCTGGTTCACATCGGCGACTACTCCACTTCGGTGGTCGTGATGGACGCGGGCGAGCTGCGCGAGATGCGGGTGATCCACATCGGCGCACTGACGCACGAGGTCATCGCGCCGGCCGCACCCGATGCCGGCGCAGAAGATGCCGAGGAAGGGGCAGCGCCGGCCGCACTGGCGGCTCTCGCCCCCGAGGTCGATCCGATCGAAGCCAGCCGCCGCGTGGACCAGGCGATCAAGCGCATCCGCCGCGAGGTGGGACGCACCCTCTCGGGGGCGCGCACGGTCAACCCGATCGAAGCGATCTACGTCTGCGGCCTGGAGCTGCCGGGACTCGTCGGCAGCACCGTGCTCGATGTGCCGGTCTACGTGCTCGACTGCTTCGAAGAGGACTCCGGGCAACCGGTCGACGGCTTCGGCCAGCTGGTCGTGGCCTATGGCGCCGCGGTGCGTGAGCTGGGCGGGGGGCTGCTCAAGCCGTCCCTGCGCCGTGAGGAACTCAAGTACACCGGGGCGTGGGAGCGGATCGAGTTCCCGCTCGCGGTGGCCTGTCTGCTCTTGACCACCTTCCTCGGCGTGGTGCACATCCTGCAAAAGCGCGAACTCGGTTTCCTGGACGTGCGCGGTACGCGCTACTGGCTCGAGAGTTCGAACAGGTTCCTGATCGGTAACCCGCGCGACGGTGTCCCGGGTCACGTGGACCCGCCTACCGATGAGATGGTCGCCTTCGCCGCGCGCTGCGCCGATCAGAAGGACAAGGACATCGACCCGATCAACGCCTTCGGGCGCATGCAGACCCTGGTCGAGTTGGAGACGAACCGGCTCAAGCGCAAGATGGGCCAGGACTCCTCCGTCGACCGCCCCCAATCTGCCCTGGTCGGAATGCAAATGGTGTTCGCGGTGCTGGAGCGCGGCCACAAGGAATGGCGGCCAGCCCTGTGGAGCTTGACTGCGGAGCACGTGGAGGGTCGCTCGGGGCGTGACCAGGAGCACATCAAGGTCAGCATGCACCTCGTGTTCCACGGCGAGTCGGTCGTCGAGGGCACGCAGCACCTGGAGTCGTTCCTCGAGAACCTCGAGGGCATGTCCGGGTTCATGCGCATGAGCGACGTCAGCACAGAGCCCCTCGACAACGAGAAGGGCATCGAGGTGCAGAGTCTGTGGGTGATGGTGGACGCAGGCGTCTACTACGACGAGTTGAGGCAGAAGGCGACCAAGACCGCCTCCGTGGGAGGGCAGTGAGAATGCAGAACATCACCTTCGCCAAGGTCATGATCGTGCTGTGCTTGATCGGGTCGGGCGCCCTCGCCTGGCTCGACTGGAACCAGTACAAGCAGATCCAGGAGACCAGAGCCAAGCTCATTCCCAACGGCGAGATCGAGACCAAGGTCCGCATGACCCAGGCCATCGGCCGCGAGTACAAGGCGATGCAGGAGGCCCTCTCGAACGATGACCTGTCCGGGGAGAAGCAGCCCCGCTCCTACATTGTGGAGATCGCGGACCTGCCCCTGGTCGCGATCGGTGCGGTGTCGATCGACGAGAACTCCCGGGCAAGCGGCGGCGCAGCGACGACGGACAAGATCTACACGATTCATCCGTCGGACAAGAACCGCAAGTACGACAAGATGAACATCGCGAACTTCGTCTACACGCTGGAGGAGAAGAGTCCGCGCATCCGCGTCACCAAGATCGTGATGGACCAGTTCAACAACGACCTCCCGACCCCGCGCACGACGGTCAAGCCGACCGAGTACCCCCTCGGTCGCTTCACCTTCTCGGCCGTGGCCACCAGCCGGGAACGCACGGACGGTTAGGCCCA
>JAQBVH010000260.1 GCA_027623615.1 Planctomycetota bacterium
CGTCCTCGAGGTCGGACTGGGTCAGCGGGTGTTCGGCCAGCCACTGCTCGGGGAAGCGCAGCCGCGCCTCGCCGCGGGCGACCTCGAGCCGCAGGTCGGGGAGCTGAGTCGCGCCGCGGGCCCGATGCAGGCGCACCGCCAGGCGCAGGATCAGGAGCGCGCGGCGCACGCGCTTGCGCCAGCCGCTCGGGAGGTCATCGATCTCCGCGACCGGCACGCGGCGACGATGGGCGCGGATCATGAGGGCGAGGGTGTCACGTCCCTGACGCGAGAAGCCGCGCAGGTCCCCGTTGGCGACCAGGTACGCCCCGTGCTTGTGGTAGCTGAGCCAGGAGACGGAGAGGCCGACCTCGTGCAGCTGGGCGGCCCACGTGAGGAAGAACCGATCCTCCTCGCGCAGCTTCCAGGCCTCCTGAACCTGATCGCACAGGGCCAGCGCGGTCTGGACGACGCGCTCCGATTGATCGAGGTCCACGTCGAAGCGGTCCGCGAACTCGACCACGCTCCGCGAGCGCACGTCCTCGTGGTGGATGCGCCCGAGCAGGTCGTACAACACACCCTCGCGCAGGGAGCCCATGCTGACCCGCATGTGCTCGATCTCCAGGCCAGCGAAGACCGCCGAGAGCACCGCGAGGCCGCCCACGATCGTCTGGCGTCGATCCGCGTCGAGGCCATCGAGCTCGAGTTGATCGAAGTGCCCGGCCGCGACGGCATGCTCCTCCAGGCAGCGCAGACCCTTGCGCGTGATCGACCCGTCCCCCCAGCCCTGACGGCGCAGGATCTCGGCCGCGGCGCGGATCGTGCCCGAGGCTCCGATACAGTTCACCCAACCCTGCTTTCGAAACGCGCGTTCGATCGGCTCGAGCTCGATGCGCGCGGCCATGCTTGCACGGGCCATGCGCTTGGCCGTGATCTTGCCACCCTTGAAGTAAGCGCGGCTCCAACGCACGCAGCCCATCGACAGGCTGCGCTCGGTCACCGACTCGAAACGCTCTCCGATCACGCACTCGGTGCTTGCCCCGCCGATGTCGACCACGAGGCGTGAGTCGGCGTCGTCCCCGAGCGTCTGCGCGACGCCCAGGTAGACCAGGCGCGCCTCCTCGCGACCGGGGACGACCTCGATCGGGAAGCCGAGCGCCTTCTCGGCGTCGCGTCGGAAGCCCCTGCGCCCCAGCTTGCGGAAGGTGGCCGTTCCCACGGCACGCACACGTCCCGGCGACAGGCCGCTCAGCCGCTGGCCGAAGCGTGCCAGGCACTCGAGGGCGCGCTCGGCGACCACGGGATCGAACGAGCCGTCCGCGAGCCACCCCTCCGCCAGGCCGACGCGCTCGCGGAGATGATCGACGCGCTCGACCGATCCTGCGCCGGTCTCGCGGGCGACGACGAGGTGAAAGCTGTTCGAGCCGAGGTCCACCGCCGCGAGCTGGCTCTCGAGCGGGGTAGCGGTGTTCTCGGGCTGCGATTGCATACGTCGTGGCGCGCCGCGCAGGACCCGGGGCCTCAGCCGATCAGTCCCCGCAGGTTCTCGAGCACTGCGAGGGCTGCGCCGGAATCGAGTGAGGTGGTGGCCGCGTCCACGCCCTCCGCCAAGGTCATGCAGCGGCCCGAGGCCTTCAGGGCCACGGCCGCGCCGAGGATCGTCGCGTTGCGCGCGCTGCCAGGCTCGCCCTTCAGCACGGCGCGGGTGATCTCCCCCACCGCGGTGATCAGCGCCGGGTTGTCCGCCGTGCCATAACCCTCTTCGGGCGGACCGAACATCGGCAGCTCCGGTTCCGGCGCCTCCAGCCCGAAGTCCGCGGGTTCGACCGTGAGCGGGACCAGGTGTCCTTCGGTCAGTTCGATGCCCCGCGTCCGTCGACGAACCGACGGCACCACGCCCCCATCCACGCCCTGCAGCGCGGCGCCGCGGGGATGCCCGAGGGCTTGGATCACCTCGACGGCGATGCCGAGCACGGGTCCCTCTTGGGCGCCGAGCACCACCGCCGAGCCCGACGGCGCCATCAGCTTCTCGAGGGTCGAGAGGGGCGTGCGCACGACCATGTCGCCGCGCACGCGCCGCAGGGGCAGCATGCTCGGCAGCAGGCCTGCGATCGAGATGGCGGCGAAGCCTCCTTTGGCGACCCAGTCCTCGGCCTCGGACGGATCCCAGGTCATCGAGAGCCCGAGGGACTCGAGCACGCTCGCAGCGGTCAGTCCGCGGCGCGGTGGCACGCAGCGGTCCGAGATGATCAACACCCGCGCGCCAGCACCGGCGGCGGCCAGGCCAGCGGCCACCTCGAGGGGCGGGTGATGGTCCTGGCCGTCGTGGGGCGGGCAGAGGGTGACCAGCCCGGACATGCCCTGGCAGGGCATCTTGGCCTGGGCCCGGGCCGCCTCGGCGAAGCCGGTCAGCTCCTGGACGGTCAGCCCCTTCCAGCGCAGGGCGGTCAGGAAGGCGGCGATGGTGAGCTCGCTCTCGCCTCCGCCGAGGATCGAGCTGAAGGCGCGCGCGGCTTCCTCGCGGGAGAGGTTGCGCGCATCCTTGGGGTCGTTCCCCAGGACTCGCAGTAGGTGACGGAGGACCATGTCGGTTCGCAGTCTACTCACCGATTCGCCCGCCACCAATGCGCGGCCTGGTTCCCTATCATGTCGCGGCGCCGGGTCACCCGGCGAACGTGTGAAGCGCCGCACCAAGCAGGAACGGTGGGAGGACAACCACGGCCGCCCCAGCGTGCACGAGCCTCCGCCGCTGGAGATCAACTCAGGCGGCACGTACATGCGTGGCCGTTGGGCGCGGGAGGTGTTCGGGCGCCGCGCGCCCTTGACCCTCGAGATCGGCTGCGGGCACGGCGAGTACTGCCTGGCCCTGGCTCGCCGGGACCTCGGCCGCAACGTGATCGGCATCGACATCAAGAGCCACCGCTTCTGGCTGGGCGCCAAAACCGCGGAGCAGGAGGGCCTGCAGCATGTAGCCTTCCTGCGCGGCCGTGCGGAGTTCATCGAGCGCTTCTTCGCGCCGGGCGAGGTGAGCGAGATCTGGCTGACCTTCTCGGAGCCCCAACTCCGCAACGCCAAGGGGACCAAGCGCATCACGTCGCGGGTGTTCCTCGAGCGCTACCGGCGCGTGCTCACGCCGGGAGGCCTCGTGCACATCAAGACCGACAGCGAGCTGATCTACGAGCGCGCCCTCGCGGAGGCTGCGCCGTCGGGCTTTCGCGTCACCCTCGACGTGCCCGACGTGGACGTGACCGCCGGCCTCGAGGCCGAGCTGGTCGAGCTGCTCGGCGTGCAGACCAAGTACGAGCGCAAGTGGCGCGAGCGCGGCATCCAGATCCGCTACCTGCGCCTCGAGGCCTTGGGCTGAGCGATCTTCTCCCCGCGCATCCTGCGCGCGAGGACGTGGTCGGGGTTCTGGAGGGCCAGTCGCTGCACCTTCGTGGCCTCGGCGTGAACCAGACCGAGGATCAGCAGCGCGAACAAGTTGAACACGTAGCCGTCGCCAACGAGCAGCCCGAACACGGCTCCCAGGGCGTGCAACCCGATCAGGAGCCGGGCCGTGGTCACGGGTTTGCGCAGCACGACCTGACGGGCGGCAGCCACCGTGATCGTCACGCCGATGCCATGGGCGAACCCGATCCACAAGAAGCCCGAGATGTCGTGATCCGTGTTCTGCGCCACGGTGAGGATCGCAGCCGTCACGAACAGACCCAGGACGTCCAGGACCAGGAGAAGGGTCAGCAGCGTCTTGAAGCGCTTCAGACGAAGGAGGCCGGCGCGCAGCTCGGCGCCACGACGACGGTCGGTGTCGCTGTAGCGTTCGGCGCGAGCAGGGCGGTCCCGCTCCTCGACGAACACGAGCGGGTCGCCGCATTCCTGACACCCCCACTCCCGATCCCCATGGGGAACGTGGAAGGTCTTCGAGCACTCAGGGCATCGTGCGAGCGGGGCCACATGGCTGCTACCACCCGCAACGAGCTGCATTCATGACAAGAACGCCAGGCCACCCTGGGGGCGGCCCGGCGCTCGCTGTGGCTGAGCCTCGGGTCCTAACGGCCCGTGATCTCGATGTGGTCGACGTCCGAACGCTCCTGGGGGTCCATGGCCGTCGTCCGGATGCGCAGCTTGAAGCTCGCGTTGTTGTAGCCGTCGTCGCCGACCTTGTAGTTGCGGTTGTGCCACTGGGGCTCGTCCGTGGCGTGCAGGGTCGTCCAGCTGGCGCCGTTCCAGTACTCGAGGATGAGCTCTTCGCCCGCCTCGTAGTTGTTGCTGCGGTGCGCGAGGTTCAGCTCGACGTCGGTGAAGCCCACCGTGCTGATCGACTTCTCGATCCAGGTGTCCTTCTTCAGGCGGCAACCGAAGTTGCTGCCCAGGGCGGCCAGATCGGTCACCTTGGCGCCGTTGACGTCCTTGGCCCAGCCTCCGGAGACGAAGTCGCCGGACTCGAAGCCGTCCGCGAAGATCGTCACGCACGGATCGCCGTCGTCGCAGATGCCCTGGGGGTTGCTCAGGGCAGCCTGGAGCCCCGCATGGTTCACGCCGGTGCCGGAGTTGTACCCGCCCGTGTCCGTGCAGCCGCCGTGGGTGTGGATGCCGATCGCGTGGTCACGCTGCTTGTGGATCACGGGCGAGCCCGAGTTGCCGCCGGTCGTGTCCGTGCGGTAGCCGAGGTGCGTGCCGTTCGAGACCGCCATCGGCCCGAACTCGGTCTGCTGAACCTGGTTGCGGTTGCCGCTGTCGGTGCCGTGGCCAGTGATGCGGATCTTCTTGCCGGTCGGGCTCGCGGGCGGCGTCTCGAGCACGAAGCTCCAGCCCTGGGCCTCGTAGGCGGTCAGACCGGTGTTCGAGTTGGGGAAGGTGCCGAAGTAGGCCCAGTCGTCCCCGACACCCTGGCCACCGTTGCCCTGCAGGGACGAGTTGTCCTTGGAGTACTGATCCTCCGGGCCCGGGTGGTTCAAGCTGCCCCCGCTGCTCGACAGCGGCACGTTGAACTGGATGACCGAGATGTTGCCCTGGCAGTGACCCGCGGTCAGGAAGCAGTGCTGGCAGTCGTCGATCATCCAGCCCGTGCAGCCGATCGGCAGCAGGCGGGCGACGCGCGGGTCACTCGAGAGCTCGCGGTTGTCCTGGCCGCCGCACTGCGAGGCCGGATCGGTCGGGACGAGGCCCATCTCGATCGCGCGCAGGTTCAGGCGCGCGCCGGTGCCGGGGTGGGCCACGACCTCGACCTGCACCTTGTCGCCGTTGAAGTAGGCGCTCGACTTTTCCCACTGGCGCACGTGGGTGATGTCCAGCTCCTGGATCGCGCCATCGCGGTGGGAGGTGATGCGCAGGATGGCCTGGTTGCCCGAGGGCAGGTCGCCGCCGAGCTCGACCTCGTCGAAGTACACACGCAGCCAGGAGGCCTGCGGCTCGTAGACCTCGAACGAGATGATCACGTCCAGCTCGGCGCCGTCGTTGCGGACCCAACCGGTGTCGAAGTTGCGGGGGACGGTCAGAGTCGGCGGGGTGCCGATCTGGGCGCTGGCCAGGCTCGCCGGAACGAGGGCCAGGGCGGCGGCCACGAGGCCGCCACGGAGTGTGGAGAGAGAGGTCATCGTAGGAATGGCTGTCGTCTGGAGGACGAGGAGAGAGCCCCAGCCTAGCGGAGCGCCCCGGAACACGGCG
>JAQBVH010000261.1 GCA_027623615.1 Planctomycetota bacterium
AGAGCGACCAGATCCGTGATGTTCTGAAGGTCGGCGGGCAAGCACATGACCATCAGCGAGTTCGTGCGCGCGTCCGGAACGATGCGCGCCTGACGGGACGACGGCTGCACGCCCTGCGCCATGCCGGGAACCTGGGTCCCGTGCGAAGCACGGACCAGATCCTCGATGAGCGGCGCAACTTCAGGCGCCGAGGCGTGCTTCAGCGGAAAGCGGCGGAACTGGGGCTGGTGCACCTCTACAGCTGCGGCGTCGACCTGGCGCATCATCTCGACGATGTAGGCGACCTGGGTGCCCATGCCGGTGATGATCATGCTGTTCGTGTTGCCCGCGGCCATCATCGTCTGGGTGTTCTGGTCCGTGAGCAGGACGCGCATCGAGTTCGAGAGATGACGCACGTCGGTGTTCCTCATATGCACCACCGTCGTGACCAGGCTGGCAGGGTTGTCGGCCCAGCCTGCGATGGCCTCCGCAGGTACGAAAAACGCTTGGCTGCGCAGGGCGCCGCGCTGTCCGGTCTGCAGCGAGGTGATGCCGAGCAGGCGCGGCTCGGTCGGGTTGACCACCGTCAACACGAAGCTGTTCTGGGCGAGCAGGCCCTCGAAGAAGGACTGCACCTGACCCTTGGGCACGACCACGCTGCGGGTCAGCCCGGTCGGCGTGCTCTCGAGGAAGTTGCGCGTACCGGCGTCGGCCTGGATGTGCTGGTTCGTCAACCGCGTGTAGTCGCTGACGAGGTCCATGACCGTCCACGAGGCCCCGCCGTCACCGACGGCGATGACCATGTCCTCGCTGGGCGCCGGGAAGGCGTCGTCGCCGGCCGCCGGGCCCGCTGCAACCTGCCGGTCGAAGCCGACGATGGCCTGCTTGAGCTGGACCATCCCGGGGCTGTCCGCGGCCAGCAGCAGGGAGTTCGTGCGCGGGTCGAGCATGACCTTGGCCTCGGGGACCAGGGCCTCGAGCAGGACGAGGGTCTCCTTGGCCTCGGCGTATTCGAGGGCGATGACTTCGAACTGGACGTCCTCGACCTGGGGCTCCTGGGGTTTCAGGGGCTCTTGGGCGAACGGAAGCAGCAGGGTGGCAGCGAGCAGGGTGCTCATCGGTGGCAATCTCCAGGGAGTGGTCGGTTTGGGCCCTCGCCGCCTGGGGCGCCCCTTCCGGAGGAGTCTTCCCGGGAGCGGTTGAGAACTGGGGACGGGGCCCTAACCTGGTTGCCTCGCACCCTCGGCCGTGACCCCCTTTCTCTCCCTGAAACGAGCCCAATCGTGAGCGCCCCCACCAAGGACCAGGTCCTCGACGCCCTTCGCAACGTCATCGACCCTGACCTCCACAAGGACATCGTGACCCTTGGCTTCGTGACCAAGGCCGAGGTCGCGGCCAACGGGGACATCGACGTGGTCATCAACCTGACCACGCCGGCCTGCCCGGTGAAGGACCAGCTCAAGGCCGAGGCCGTGCGCCACGTCGAGGCCATCCCCGGCGCCGGCAAGGTCACGATCGAGATGACCGCCGAGGTGCGCGGCAACCAGGGTCCGGCCAAGACCCTCGGCGCGAACGTGAAGCACATCGTCGCCGTGTCCTCGGGCAAGGGCGGCGTCGGCAAGAGCACGGTGGCGGTGAACCTGGCCTGCGCCCTGGCCCGCACCGGCGCGAAGGTCGGCCTGCTCGACTGCGACATCTACGGCCCCGACATCCCGATGATGATGGGCCTCTCGGGTCACCCCGAGCACGGCGGCTCGCCGGACAAGCCCAAGCTGATCCCCAAGGAGCGCTACGGGGTCAAGACGATGTCGGTCGGCTACCTGTTGCCCGATGACAAGCCCGCCGTCTGGCGTGGCCCGATGGTGCACAAGCTGATCGAGCAGTTCCTCGCGGACGTCGAGTGGGGCGACCTCGACTACCTGTTGGTCGACATGCCGCCCGGCACGGGCGACGCGCAGCTCTCCCTCGCTCAGCTCGTTCCGCTGACCGGCGCGATCCTGGTGACGACGCCGCAAGCGGTCGCCACCTACGACGTCGCCAAGGCGGTCAGCATGTTCCAGCAGGTCAACACGCCGATCCTGGGCATCGTCGAGAACATGTCCGGCTACGTGATCGAGGGCATGGTCGAGGGCGGCACCCCCGGGCAGAAGGTGCGCCTCGCCCTGGGCAACCGCGAGGAGGAGCTCGAGCTCGACCCCGAGTGCCGCTTCCGCACGGTCGTGCACATGTTCGGCCAGGGCGGCGCCGAGCGCCTCGCCGCCCGCTACGGCTTCCCGATGCTCGGCCAGATCCCCCTCAACCCCGCCGTCCGCGTCGGCGGCGACGGCGGCGACCCGATCGTGATCAGCGACCCGACCTCGCTCTTGGCTCTGCGCTTCGTCGAGGTCGCGGGGCACGTGGCGCAGCGGATTGCGGTGCGCTCGTTCTCGTCACTGCCGATCCTGGACTGAGCAGGAATCAGGAATCAAAGGGACGACGGCCGGGGGTGACCCCGACCGTCGTCCTTCCCTTGGGTCCTCGATGGCCCGCGCTGCTCTCCAACTGCGCGGGCCGGACGCTCCAGCTTCTCCACTACCCAGGCCCTCCCCGCCGGGGGCGAGCCGACCACGCACATCCTCAAGCTCGCGATCGAGGGCTTCGAGGACACCCTCGCCAACGAGCACTTCTGCATGCGCCTCGCGGCGCGCGCCGGGCTCGAGGTCGCGGACGTGGAGCTCGGGCAAGCGAAGGACCAGCCCTACCTGCTCGTCGAGCGCTACGACCGCGAGGTCGTCGGTGGCCGGCTGTCGCGCCTGCATCAGGAGGACTTCTGCCAGGCCCTCGGCGTGCCGGCCCGCCAGAAGTACGAGGCCGAGGGCGGCCCCGGCTTCGCCGAGTCGTTCGCGTTGTTGACCGCGCACGCTGCGCGACCGGCGGTCGATCGCCTGCGGCTGCTACGCGCGGTCGCGTTCCACTTCCTCGTGGGCAACGCGGACGCCCACGCCAAGAACTACGCGTTGCTCTACCGCCGGGCGCGCCCCGAGCTCGCGCCCTTGTATGACGTGCTGTCGACCCTGGTCTACGACGGGCTCAGCGCGAAGCTGGCGATGAAGATCGGCGGCGAGGCGCGCTTCGACTGGGTGCTGCCGCGGCACTGGGAGATCTTCGCAGCCGAGGCGAGTCTCACCGCAGCGATCGTGCGTCGCAACCTGGCCGAGATGGCCGGGGCGCTCCCTGAGGCCGCCGCCGAGGAGCGAGCTGGGCACCCTGCGTCGCCCGTCCTCGACGAGGTCGTCGCCGGGATCGAGGAGCGCTGCCGCAAGGCCCTAGCGCAGGCGTGATCGCGCCCTTTTCGCGATCTCCGCAATCCACCCTCGGCGTCGCGCGTCCCTAAGCTGCGGACGACGATCTTGACGCCTCCCCTCGACCTCGAAGCGCTCTTCCATCAGCACGCGGACGGCCTGGCCGGCGCCGTGCGGGGGATCCTGGGTGCCGGAGCGGATGTGCAGGAGGTCTTGCAAGAGGCCTTCCTCAAGGCCTGGCGCGCCCGCTCCAAGGGTGAGCGCCCCGCAGAGCCGGTCGGCTGGATCTTCGTCCTGACCCTGAACCTGGCCCGTGACCTGCGCCGCAAGCGGCAGCGCCGCGGACCGCATCTGGAGCTCGACGACGTGGACGAAGCCAAGCTGATGACCCGGGAGCGACCGGAGGCGCGACTGACCCAGGACGAGACCCTGGCCGCCGCGCGGGAGGCGATCCATGCCCTCCCCGACGACCAGAAGGAGGTCTTCCTCCTGCGCACCTCCGGCAACCTCAGCTTCGCCGCCGTGGCCGAGGCCCTCGGGATTCCCGTGGGCACGGCCAAGACGCGCATGCGCACGGCCTTGATGGGCCTGCGCCAGCGCCTGGCCGCGTTCTCGCCCGAAGCTGAGCTCGAAGGAGACCTGCGATGAGCAAAGATCAATTCGACCAGCAGCTGCTCGAGTACCTCTACGGCTGCCACGAGGACGCGACCGCGTTCGAGGTGCGGCTGGCGAAGGACCCCCAGCTGCGCGCGCGCCTCGAGGCAATGCGCGGCACGAAGGGCCTGCTCGACGAGGCCGCGCGCTCGCCGGTCGATCTCGAGCTGAGCGTGCCCAAGGAAGAGGCGCGGGTGCATCGCTTCCCCTTCCAGCAGCTCGCGGCCGCGGCGCTGCTCGCGTTGCTGCTCGTGCCGTGGAGCCTCGCCGGGCTCGCCCAGCGCGAGGTCGGTCAGGTCGAGAACCAGATCCTGCGCCTGGTCGTCACCGGCCCGCGCGGCGTGCCCGACGGCGCGCCCGTGTGGCTGCGCGTCGAGACCTGGGACCTCCACGATCAACCGGACGCGGCGCACGTGTCGTGGACCGCGCGCGACGCGGACGGCACCGTCCTCGAGGAGGGCGAGCGGCGCTCCGAGGGCGCGCTCGACCTCGAGCTGCGCGCGGACCTGGCAGGCCTGCGCTCGGTCGACGTGCGCGCCAGGCGCGACGGCGTCGTGCGCGAGACCACCGTCGAGCTCGCGCCGGGCCGCGACGCGCCGCTCGTGCATCTGGCGAGCGACAAGCCGCTCTACCGCCCGGGCGAGACCGTCTGGCTGCGGTCCGTGATCCTCGATCGGCTGACCCTCGATCCGCTCGAGGGCTGGACCCGCGTGCGCATCGTCGACCCCAAGGGCGCCGTGATCGAGAACTGGAGCGTCGAGCTCGACGCGGGCGTGGGCTCGTTCACCTGGACGATCCCCGAGGACCGCGTCGGGGGCGAGTACGCCCTCGAAGTGCGCGACGCGAACGACGAGTACGTCGTCGAGCGCTTGCCCCTGCAGGTGCGCCGCTTCCAGGCGCCCCAGCTCGCGAAGGAGGTGCACCTCGACCGCGAGACGTACGCGCCCGGCGAGAGCGGCGCGGCCGAGGTCGTCGTGCGCCGCGTCGAGGGTGGCGTGCCCGTCGGCGCGACGCTCACGGCCGAGGTCGTCCTCGACGGGGCCGTCGTCTGGTCCGAGCGCGGCGTGCTCGACGATCAGGGTCGCGCGCAGTTCCACTTCGTGATCCCGGTCAGCGTGGATCGTGGGGACGCGCGCTTTCTCGCGCGCATCACCGACGGCGGTGTGCTCGAGACAGCGATCGAAGCCTTCGTCGTGCCGACCGGCGGCCTGCGCGTCGACTTCTATCCGGAGGGCGGCGAGCTGATCGCGGCGACCACGAACCGGGTCTACGCGGAGGTGGTCGACACCCTCGACCGTCCCGCCAGCGCCCGCGGTGAGCTGCTCGACAGCTCGGGAGCGGTCGTGACCTCCTTCACCACCGAACACCAGGGGCGCGCGCGCTTCTCGTTCGTGCCGCGGCTCGGGGAACGCTACTCCCTGCGCCTCGACGGTGAGGAACGGACCCACGACCTGCCACCCGTCACCGACGGCGTCGCGCTGCACGTACCCGCGGACACGACCGGGGCCCTCGCGCCGATCGCGCTCGAGGTCTCGACGCCCTCGCGTGGCCCGTGGATCGCCGGCGTGTTCTGCCGCGGCGCGCTCGTGGGTCAGGACACCTTCTCGGGCGAGGGCCGGCACGAGCTGGCCCTCGACCTGCCCGAGACGGTGGCCGGCGTACTGCGCGTGACGGTGTTCGACGCGGACCTGCGACCCGTGGCCGAGCGCCTCGTGCAGCGCGAGA
>JAQBVH010000262.1 GCA_027623615.1 Planctomycetota bacterium
GGCCCGGCACTTTCTGGAGATTCGGTTCCGGGTCCCGCTAGCCCTTGACGCGGAGAAGGCGCCTGATCCCCGACGGCTGCCCTACCACCGCGACCGAGTTGTGGGCACTCGGGCCTGGGGGTAAGTTCGAGTCATCCCATTCGGCAGGACAGATCTCCATGAACCACTTCACCTCTCGCGTCGGGATGCTCGTCTTCCTCGGCGCCTTGTCGTTCGCACAGCAGAGCTGGCAGGACGGTTTCGAGGGGTACGCGCCGGGCACCAAGCTCGATGGAGTCGGCGGCTGGCGCGGCTTCAACGGCCAGGCCAACAACCGCGCAGTGGTCTCGGCCGCGAAGGCCTTCACGGGCTCCCAATCGATCGAGCTCAAGCCGGACGCCGACATCGTGCAGGAGCTCGAGGGGCCGGTCGCCGGTCGCTGGACCGTGCTCGCCCACGTGTACGTTCCCTCGACGGCCACGAAGAACTCGGCCTTCGTCCTCTTCAACCGCTACGAGGTGGCCGGACCCAAGCGCTGGGCGGGGCAGATCATCTTCGACAGTAGCCTGGGCCAGTGCTTCATCTACGACGGCGCCAACCATCCGAAGCGCACCACCCTCGAGACCGACCGCTGGGTGCCGATCCGTTTCGAAATCGACCTCGACATCGACTGGGCCGACGTCTACTACGACGGCACGTTCATCGCGGGCTACGTCTGGAGCGCAGGGGTCTTCGGCCAGAACAACAACGGCCGGCGCTCGATCGCTGCCGTAGACCTGGTTCGCGATCCGGTCGTCGGAGGAGCCTCGGTCTTCTTCGACGCGATCCAGGTGACCTATCGGGGCGGTGGCTTCGTTGGCACCCGCTTCTGCTCTCCCGCCGTGGCGAACAGCACGGGGCTGCCGGGCACGCTGACCGCCTTCGGCTCGACACAGGCGCCGGGGGATCAACCGCTGCGCCTGCACGCGGCCGGCCTGCCGCCGGGCGCGCCGTTGTTCCTCCTGGTTGCGCGCAACG
This sequence comes from Planctomycetota bacterium, assembly GCA_027623615.1. GTDB lineage: Bacteria > Planctomycetota > UBA1135 > UBA1135 > JALWOP01. The sequence continues at coordinate 997 of JAQBVH010000262.1, forward strand.
AGGACCTCCTGCCGAACGCGTTCGGGGGGCAGGGGACCCTCTGTCTCGGAGCACCGATCGGCAACGCCGTCTTCAGCTACGCGGACGGCGTCGGGCGCGCTGCCCTGGACATCGACGCGAACGGGCTCCCCTTCGGCGGCGGCTACGCGATCAAGCCCGGCGAGACCTGGAGGTTCCAGGTCCTCTATCGGGACCGGAACCCGGGCTCCACGACGAACCTGACGGACGCGGTCGCGGTCTCGTTCTGAGGTCGCAGGCCCCCTCTCAGCCGCCCGGACCCCTGAGGGGGGGCCGAGCGGCTCCCGTAGGGGGCGATTTTCCCAAGTGCGATTGAGAATCAGTCTCAATTAGGATAGGCTTGCCTGCCGACCTGAGGAGAGGCCCTCCAGCGAGAGCCCCCAGGCAGAGACATGGGCAAGAAGCAGACAGCCAAGAAGCCGAAGAAGAAGTGCTGTGACAAGCCGCTGCGCAAGATGTGCACGCGCTGTCCGCGGCGCCGTGGCTTGGCCTAGCAGTCCTGCTGGGAGTCGGCAGACTCCCACAGCATGGTCTGGCGGAAGCGGCCCTGCGTGAGGACGGACAGGGGCAGACTGAAACCCCAGAACCCGCCGACGAGCTCCGCTGCGAGCTCGACCTCCAGGTCCAGGCTCACCTCGATCGGACGCTGGAGGCTCTTGGACCCGGTCAGCCAACCGTCACCCAGGGCGTGCAGCTGAAAGACCGTCTCACGGTCGAGCTCGAAGTGGACCGCGCGGCTGTTGAGATCGAGCTGAGCGTCGTCGACCTCCTCTCCCAGGTCGATCCTCGATCCGGATCGAGAACCCGATGGTGTCGTCCTGCTCCCGCTTCCGCCGCAGCACGAGGCGTGGGTCGTCCGGGCGTGGGCGAGCGAGCGGTGAGCGTGGCCCAGGCGGGCCGCTCGAGACGGGCGAGCTCCCGGTGCGGATTCCTAGGAGGCGGCCGCGGTCCCGAACATCGAGCGCAGGTACTCCAGGCTCTCGCGGGCGATGCGCTCGGCGCCCGGCTCGTAGTCGAAGACCTCGACCGACAGCCAGCCGTCGTAGCCCACGTCCTCGAGGGCAGCCCGAATGGGGGCGTAGTCGACCGCGCCCATGCCGGGGCCGAGCAGGCACGGGTCGTTGGCGTGGAAGTAGTGCAGGTCCGCCGCGCTGGCGCGGATGACGGCGTCGATGGGCTCGCTCTCGTAGCTCATCGCGTTGACGTCCAGGTGCAGGCGGCAGGCGGGATGGTCGACCAGCTTCACGAAGTCCCGGCCCTCGGCGGCCGACGACAGGAAGTTCGTGTAGCTGGGCGGCAGGGGCTCCATGGCCACCGTCACGCCGACCTCGCCGGCGACCGCGCAGATCTCGCGCACCGCGTCGGCGGCGCGCCTGGTCGCCTCGGCGCGATCCCAGCCGTCGTCGAGGCTGCGCTGGGCGGGGCTGCCCCAGACGAGCACCTCGCCCTGCATGTCCGCGCAAAGCCGCGCGAGGTGCTGGACGAACCCCACCGTGCGCGCGCGCACAGCGTCGTCGGGCGTGGTCAAGTGTAGACCCTTGGGCTCGAGCAGGAGCCAGTGCAGGCCGGTCACCTCGAGCCCCGCCGCGCGCACGGTCTCCCCGATCCGCTTGGCGTCGGCGGCGGTCATGCTGCTCGGGTCCTGGGCGAGGGTGAAGGGCGCGAGCTCGAGCCCCTCGTATCCGACCTCCGCGGCGTGGGCGCAGGTCGTCTCCAGGGTCCAGCCCCGATCGGACTGGTAGGTCTCGTTGCAGATCGCGAACTTCATGGGGGGCCATCCTAACGGTGGGGCCTCGCGCCGTGCGGGCCGCGCCCGCACCATGGGGTGATGCTCTCCGCGATCCTCGCCCTCGCGCCGCTGTTCGACGATCCCCAGATCCGCGAGGCCACGGCCAGCGCGTCCCAGGAGGGCAATCCGCTGCAGCACCTGTGGGACGGGGACCTCGACACGCGTTGGGCGGCGGAGGGTCGTCCGTGGATCGAGATCAGCTTCGATCGTCTGCTCGAGATCAGCGCGTTCGAGATCGCGCCGTACCTCAGTGAGGAGCGTGAGTACCGCTTCGTGCTGCAGGTCCCCGCGGGCGAGGGCTGGCGACCGGCCGGCACTCTGCACAGCGTGCGCGCGGCGCATGGACTGCAACTGGTCCCGCTTCCCGAGCCGATCTCCACCGCGCGGCTGCGCATCGCGTGCCAGGGCAACAACGCGAACGACTGGAACACCTACTACGAGCTGCGCTTCCCCGGCGTGCAGCCGCCCGCTCCTCCGCCGGCGCCAACCGTTCCGCGCCCCTCGAACCTGCCCACGCGCATGGGGCTCGTGGCGGAGGTCTTCGCGGAGAACCCGATGCTCGCCAGCCCGGTCGCTGTGCACGTGGACCCGAGCGGCGCCGTGTTCGTGACCGAGACCCAGCGGCGCAAGAAGCAGAACCTCGACATCCGCAACAACGCGGACTGGATCGACGTCGAGCTGGCCCTCGGCTCGGTGGCGGAGAAGGAGGCGTTCCTGCGCGCCAACCTGACCCCCGAGCGCAGCGAGGAGAACCGGCGCCGCGTCGACGACTACAACAAGGATGGCTCCCACGACTGGCGCGACCTGATGGCCGTGCCCGACAGGGTGCACCGGTTGGTGGACGTCGATGGCGACGGCGGCGCGGACGAGGCGACGGTCTACGCGGACGACCTCGCCGGGGTGGTCAGCGGCGTCGCCGCCGGCGTGTTCGCGCACCGCGGCGAGGTGTTCGTGACCCAGTGCCCGGACGTGTACCGCTACCGCGACACGGACGGAGATGGGCGCGCGGACGAGCGCGACGCGATCGCGAGTGGGTTCGGGGTGCACATCGCCTATGGCGGTCACAACATGCACGGGCTGATCGTCGGGCCGGATGGACGCCTGTACTGGTCGATCGGCGACATCGCCTCCGATCACCATCCCTGGGAGGGCGCGGTCTTCCGCTGCTGGCCCGACGGCAGCGAGTTCGAGGTGTTTGCGCGGGGGCTGCGCAATCCCCAGGAGCTGGCCTTCGACGAGTACGGCGACCTCTTCACCGGCGACAACGACGGGGACTTCGGCGACCGCGAGCGCTGGGTGCACGTCCTCGCCGGCGCCGACTACGGCTGGCGCATGAACTTCCAGCTGCAGACCCAGAGCTGGGGCGCGCCGACCGGCAACTACTCGGTGTGGATCGAGGACGGCCTCTGGAGGCCGCCCTTCGAGGGCCGCGCGGCCTACGCGCAGCCGCCGGTCGCGAACATCCAGGACGGGCCGTGCGGCCTGACCTACTACCCGGGCATCGGGCTCGACGAGAGCTTCGACGGGACCTTCTTCCTGGCGCACTTTCGTGGCGGCACGAACTCCAGCGTGCGGCGTCTGCGCAACGGCGGGTGCGACCCACCGGCTCGTCGAGGACGAGGAGGTCGTCGGCGGCATCGCGGTGACCGGGCTCGACTTCGGATCGGACGGCGCGCTCTACCTCTGCGATTGGATCAACGGCTGGGACGTGAAGCCGGAGGGCAAGCTGCACCGGGTCTTCGATCCCACGCGCGCGCAGCACCCGGGGCGGATCGCGACCCAGCTGCTCCTGGCGCAAGACTGGAGCGCGGTCCCGCTCGAAGTGCTCGGCGACCTGCTCGGTGCGCCGAGCTTCGACGTGCGCCTCGAGGCGCAACACGAGCTCGTCGCCCGGGGGCCCGAGACCGCGAAGCTATTGGGCTACGGCCTGAAGGACCCGGACGAGCGGGTCGCGCGGCACGCGCTCTGGGCACTCGCCCAGCTGGCGCGGGAGGACGACAGCCTGTGCGACCTCGTGGGGTCGGCCATGCACGATCCGCGCGAGGAGATGCGCGCCCAGGCAGCGCGCGCCGTGGGCGAGCTCGCGTTCGCGCCTGCAGCGCCTACCCTCGTGGACCTTGCGAGCGCGGAAGAGCACCCGCGGCCGCTGTACCAGCAGCTCATCGCGCTCTCACGGCTGGGCGTGCCCGAGGCCGTGCCGATTGCGCTGGACATCCTCAGCGACGAGGCCAGCGACCCCGCGCTGCGCCACGGCTGCATGCTGGTCCTGCACGCGTGCGCCGATCGACGTCACCTGGCTCAGCTGCGCACCCACCAGTCGCGGGCCGTGCGGTTGGCTGCGGTGGTCGCCCTGCGTCGTCATGCTGACCGATGGGTGGGCCTGTTCCTCGATGATCCGGACCCGGACGTCGTGCTCGAGGCGGCGCGCGCGATCCATGACGAGCCGATCGCGGAGGCGACGGGTCTTCTGGCCAGGCTCGCGGACCGCCCGCTCGAGCGCGACGCGCTCACCCGACGCGTGCTTGCCGCGAACCTGACCCTGGGGGATTTCGCGGCGGCCGAACGGGTGGCAGCCCTCGCCGCTCGACCGGAGCTCTCGACCGCCATGCGGGCCGAGGCCCTCGCGATCCTGGCCGACTGGGAGCGGCCGAACGCGCGGGATCGCGTGACCGGCGCGTGGCGGCCCAAGGAGTTCACGCCGAGGGACGGCCTGCTCGTCCGCGACGCCCTGCGCGCGCGCCTGGCGGCCCTGCTCGGCGGGCCGCCCGAGGTGCAGGCGCCTGCGGCGGGAATGGCCCAGAAGTTCGGCATGCGGG
>JAQBVH010000263.1 GCA_027623615.1 Planctomycetota bacterium
GCCCTCGACGCGGGCGTCCTCCCGATCGTGCTCGGCGGCGACCACTCGGCTCCCCTCGGGGCGATGCGCGTCTGCGCCGAGCGCCACCCCGGCCTCGGTGTCCTGCACTTCGATGCCCACGCCGACCTGCGCGACGCGTTCGAGGGCCTGCGCTACTCCCACGCCTCCATCCTGTTCAACCTGCTCGAGGAGACGCCCGAGGTCGCGCGCCTGGTGCAGGTCGGTATCCGCGACCTGGGCGAGGCGGAGCGCGGTCGCATCGACGAGGACCCGCGCATCACCGCCCTGTTCGACCCGGACTGGGCGCGCGCCAAGCTCGCGGGGGACAACCGGCGTGTGTTGATCCGTGAGCACCTCGACCTCTTGCCCCAGGAGGTCTACCTGACCTTCGACGTGGACGGCCTCGACCCGTCCCTGTGTCCGAACACCGGCACCCCGGTCCCCGGTGGCTTCGACTGGCACGAGGCCATGCTCTGGCTAGAGGAGCTGGTCTCCTCCGGCCGCCGCGTCGTCGGCTGCGACCTGTGCGAGGTCAGCCCCGGTCCCGCTGGCGATCCCGACGGCCAGGGCTGGGACGCGATCGTCGGCTCGCGCTTGCTCTACCGCATGCTCGGCGCCGCGCTCGCGACGCGCCGCTGATCACATCGAGAGCAGGAGCCAGGCGATGTACGCCAGGTAGCCCGCCATCAGGCAGGCCCCCGGCATCCGGCCGGCGGCGTTCTTGAACAGGAAGGGCAGGGCCACCAGGACGATCGAGAAGCCCAGCGCGACGGGGAAGTCGATGGAGAGCGCCTTGCCCAGCTCTGCCTGCGCCTCCGGGTCGGTGAACGGTTGGATCAACCCTGCGATGCCCATGACGGCCAGCGCGTTGAACACGTTGCTCCCGATCACGTTGCCGAAGCCGATCTCGGGGATGCCGCGCCGGGCGCTCATCACGCCGGCAGCCAGCTCGGGGAGCGAGGTCCCCAGGGCGAAGATCGTCAGGCCTACCACCCGGTCCGACATGCCTGCGGCCACTGCCACCCCTTCGGCCCCGGCCATGACCCGGTCGGCGCCGTACGCGATCGCTGCGCTACCCAAGATCACGGCGACCCAGGGCAACTTCGCGCCGTGGGCCTCAGCGCCCTCGCCGACGACCTCGTCCCGCGGCCCGCGCAGGATGAGCAGGTTGTAGACCCCGAAGGCGACGAGCATCATCAGCGCCTCGGTCCGGCCGAGGATCTGGTCGCTGCAGACCAGCCACAGGCCGCCGATCGAACCGAGCAGCCAGATGCGCTCGCGCTGATTGACCTTGCCGAGCAGGACCGCAGGCAGGATCACGGCGCTCGCGCCGAGCACGAGGCCGATGTTCGCCACGTTCGAGCCGAGCACGTTGCCCAGGCTCGAGGCCGGCTTCCCGATCGCGGCCGCGTAGGCCGAGACCACGACCTCCGGCATCGATGTGCCCCAGGCAACCACGGTCAGGCCGATCACGAGTGGGCTGATCCCGAACTTGCGCGCCAGGCTCGCGCCGCCATCCACGAGCCACGTCGCGCCCTTCACCAGCAGCACGAACCCGACCAGGATCAGGAGGACGTCGACGAGGAGGGGAGGCATCGCGGCGCGAGATCGTAGCGGCAGAGCGGTGGCGTTCCGATCGGGGATCGGGAAAGCCGTAGGGCCTGCGGGACCCCGGAATTTCGGGACCTCCTACGGATCCAGACGACACGGCCCATAATGTCCCCCATGGTCGACGCCGATCGCCCGCTGATTGCCTTGAACGGGGTCCAGGTGGACTCCCGCGGAGAGCCGAGCCTGAAGCTGCACCACCGCTACAGCGAGGCGGTGCTGCGCGCGGGTGGCATTCCCATCGCCCTGACGCCCGTCGGCGGGCCGCGGGACATCGAGCGGGTGCTCGAGCGGGTCGACGGAGTCGTGCTCTGCGGCGGGGACGACTTCGACACCGAGCGCCTCGGCCTGGGCGCGGTCCACCCCAAGGCCGTGCCCACGCCCACGACCAAGCAGGACTACGACCTGGCCCTGACCCGCGCCATCCTCGCGGCGGGCATGCCCGTCCTCGGCGTCTGCTTCGGGATGCAGTGCCTGGGCCTCGTCGCCGGCTCGGGCCTGCTCCAGCACCTCCCGGACCAGCGCCCGGGCAGCCAGGACCACACCGGGGGCCGTGAGCACCCGGTGCAGGTCGATCCCGAGTCGAAACTGGCCTCGATCCTGGGGGTAGAGTGCCTGCCAGTGATCTCTCGACACCATCAGGCCCTGACCGACGTCCCCGCGCCCTGGCGCGTGGTGGCGCGCGACGACGAGGACCTGGTCGAGGCGATCGAGCACACAACCTTGCCCTTTGCCGTCGGTGTGCAGTGGCACCCCGAGCTGGCCCCCGAGGGCGGGACCCAGGACCGCCTCTTCCGCGCCCTGATCCACGCCGCGTCCCTGGCGCGAGCAGACCGTCTCTATACCCGGACCCAAGCATGACTCCGATCCCTGGTGGTTCCCCTGCCCGGCGCATGACCCTGGCCGAGGCCGAGGCCCAGACCGCGCGCGACAAGCGCAAGATCATCATCCTTGCGGTCGGCACGCTGCTGCTGTTCGGCGCGTACATGAGCCAACAGCTCGGGGGGCCCAAGGAACAGGACCTGTCGAACGACCTGCCCATGGGCCGACCGGTCGCAGAGGTCATCCACACCCTGCCCATCGACTCCGAGGTGCTCGAGGCGGTCGCGGACGCGACCGCGGACCAACGCCTGATCATGTCCGGCGAGGCCGTCGACCTGGTGTTGAAGCACTCGGAGACGATGCGTGCGGCGAACTACGACGCCCTCGGCGCCATCAACCTCGACGCGCGCTCCAGCGCCGAGCTCTTGTCCGCACCGGCCGAGCATCGCGGTGACGCGCTGCGCGTGCGCGGCGTGCTGCTGCGCCTCGGCGGCGCCGCCACGCCGGACCCGGCGGTCAAGGATCGCCAGCTCGGCGCGGTCGAGCTGGAGGACGGCACGCTGACCCACATCGCCTTCCTGCGCGAGCCGCGCGACTTCGCGATCGGCGACTTCATTCGCCTCGACGGGCTCTTCGTCCAGGCCTACAACGGCCCGGGCAAGGGCGGGTTGCTGACCGAGGGCGCGCTCGTCGTGGGCAACCAGCTCCAGGGCTCGCGCCCCAGCCTCGTGGGGAAGGACCACGCGGCCTTGGCGATCGAACTGCGCGAAAAGGTCAAGGACGACACGATCGATCATCGACTCGAGCAGCCCTTCGACGAGCTCTGGGACCTGATGGCGTTCGCCCGTGAGCGCAAGGACGACATCGACTGGAGCACCGCGCTGGAGCTCGACAACGAGCAGCTCGGCGTCCTCTCGAACGACGGCACCCTCTTCCGAGGCCAGCCGTACGTGCTGAACATCTGCCAGAACATGGGCACCTGGGTCGAGGCCGCTGAAGAGAACGGCCTGCGCATCCCGAAGGTCACGTACGGCTGGATCGGCAACAACACCTGGAAGGACCCGGCGCCGCTGATCACGTTCATCGCCCCCTTCGAGGCCCCCGAGCTGCAGGACCGCAAGCAGAACCGACTGGTCAGCGCGAAGGGCTTCTTCCTGCGCAACCACGCGTACAACAAGCGCGATGGGAAGTCCGCCGCAATCGCGCCGGTGTTCGTGCTCTCCGAGATCAAGCCCTTCGTCCCCCCCACGAACCACACGACCACCTACATCCTGATCGGGGTCGTGGTCGGCACGGCGCTGATGATCCTCGTGATCTTCCTGCTCGTGCGCGCCGACTCCCGCAACTCGACGAAGCTCCAGGAGGAGCTGACCCGCCGCCGCCGGGAGCGCCGCGCGCGGGCCGAGGCCTCGCCCTCCTGATGCGACGATGAGCCTGGCCACGGTGACCGTGGCGACCGAGCCGCCCTACCCGGTGCGGATCGGGCCTGCCGCCCTCGAGGCGCTACCGAACGCGGTGGCGAGCGCCGATCGCGTGGCGCTCCTGGCAGACGAGCGCGTGCTCGATCTGCACGGCGCGAGCCTCGCAGCGCTGGGCGAGGTCCCGACCCTGGCGATCGGCGGCGGTGAGGACGCCAAGACCCTGGGCAAGCTCGGCGCAGTGCTCGAGTTCCTGGCCGCGGCCGGCCTCGCGCGTAGCTCGACCCTGATCACCTTCGGCGGCGGCACCCTCGCAGACCTCGGCGGCCTGGCGGCGTCGCTCTTCAAGCGCGGCATGCAGGTCGTCCACGCGCCGACGACGCTGCTGGCGCAGGTCGACGCGTCCGTCGGAGGCAAGACGGCGATCAACCTGAGCGCGGGCAAGAACCTGGCGGGCACGTTCCACCAGCCGGCCGAGGTGCTCTGCGACACGAGCACGCTGGCCACCCTGCCCGCGGCGGAGCGCGCCTCGGGTCTCGGTGAGGTGGTCAAGACCGCGTTGATCGGGGGCGAGGCGGACCTCGCCCTGCTCGAGGCCCAGGCCGATGGCCTGCTGGCTGGCGACGCTGCAGCCCTGGCTGCCACCGTCACCAGCTGCGTCACGGTCAAGGCGCGGGTCGTGGCCTGCGACCCGACCGAACGAGGCCCGCGGCGCGGCCTCAACCTCGGGCACACCTTCGCCCACGCGATCGAGCACGTGGCCGGCTACGGCGCGGTGCCCCACGGCGTCGCGGTGGCGGCGGGCATCGGCCTCGCGCTGCGCGCGAGCGCGGAGCTGGGCCTCCTCACGGACCCTGCGCTCGAGGCACGCATCCGCGCGTTGCTCGAGCGCCTCGGCCTGCCCGCCGACCTGAGCGCCCTGCGCCAGAGCTCGGGCCTCGCGTTGCCGGTCGACGAGCTGATGGCGGGCTTCGCCCATGACAAGAAGGGCGCGGTGGGTCGCCCGGAGTTCGTGCTCGTCTCGGGCGCTGGCGCGCTCGAGCTCGGGGTGACGCTCGAGGTCGACCTCCTGCAGTCGCTCCTGGCCTGACGCGCCGCTACGGGCTGCGAACGCGCGGATCGCTCGCCGCCTGGTAGGGTGCGAAGCACCCCCGCGTTCCCATCCAAGGACGACCCAGGCTGACCACCCTGGCCCTGCTCGTTGCCGCCGCCCCCTGCGAGCCCGTCGAGTTCGCCGCGCCCTCGCTCCTGCTCGCCGGCGGCGTGCCCGTGAACTCGGTCGAGAACATGCCCTTCCCCTCCCCGGTCCTGTTCGACATCGACCGCGACGGCGCGAACGAGCTCGTCTGCGGTGACCTGTGGGGCTACCTGTGGGTGCACGAGAACACGGCCAGCGAAGGCGAGCCCGTCTGGGGCAAGTCGAACAAGCTGCAGTCGATCGAGGGCGAGGACATCCAAGTCTCCAACTGGTGATGCATCGGCATGAGTCCACAGTTGGTGGACTTCGACGCCGATGGCATCCAGGACATGGTCATGGGCACCTTCGAGGGCGTCGCCTTCTGGATGCGCGGCTCGCAGGAGGGTTGGCACGAGCCGGAGTACCTTGTCGACAAGGACGGTCGCACGATCTTGCTCTCGGCGTTCTGGAACCACGCGGCGGAGAAGTGGGACAACGCGGACCGCAGCCCCGAGGGGCAGGAGCATCCCAGGGACCACCAGATCTCGACCGTCGCG
>JAQBVH010000264.1 GCA_027623615.1 Planctomycetota bacterium
CGGCACGGTGCTCTGGGAGCGAGACCTGCCCGGGCTGTCGCGCACGGGCTTCCCGTTCGACGGCGGGTACCTCGCGGCGGACCGCGGCGGTCTCTGGTGCGGCGCGGGACCGCGGGCAGTGCACCTGGATGCACGCACCGGCGCGACGCGGGCGGAGGTTTCTGCGCCGAACGGCGCGTGGCACTGGCTGGCGCAGGACGACGACGTGCTCTTCGGCAGCTGCGGCGCCGCGGGCGCGCCGCGGCGCGACCAGAGCCGCGCGGAGGTGGTCGATCAGTACCGCGACCGGCGACCGCTGGTCGTCTCGCAGACGGTGTTCCGCGCCGGCGGCTGGCAACACCGCGGCGGCGCCATCCCGACCTCGACCCTCGCGGTAGCGGGCGGGCGCTTGCACTTCCTAGAGAGCGCCCTCGCGGGTGATCCCGGGCGGGCGCGCCTGGGCGACCTGCTCAGCGCCGGCGCCGACCTCGTCGCCCTCGACGTGACCAGCGGCGAGGTGCTCTGGCGCCGACCCTTCGAGGTGCGAGAAGAGGTGCACGTGCTCTACACCATCGCGGCCGCGGGGCGGCTGGTCAGCGTCGGTTCCTACGACCACGAGGACCGCATCTGGTACCGGGTGCGCGTGCACGACGCCGCGACGGGCGAGGAGCTGTGGAGCGCGACGCACGCCAACAACCGGTCGGGCACGGGCGGCGATCACGGCGAGCAGGTGCATCACCCGCTCCTGCGGGGTCGCACCCTGATCGTCGAGCCGCTGGCCTACGATCTGGACACCGGCCACGTCGTCGACCCGACCGGGGGGCAGGGCTGGAGCATTCCGGCGCGCGGCGGCTGCGGCACGATCTCGGCCTCGTCGAACGCGCTCTTCTTCCGCGACGGACACCCGACCATCCTCGACCTGGTCCCCGGCGGCGGACGGCGCAAGCTGACCGAGGTCACGCGACCGGGCTGCTGGATCAACGTGCTGCCCGCGGCGGGGTTGGTGCTCGTGCCGGAGGCCAGCTCGGGCTGTGTGTGCGCGTACCCGGTCCAGACCTCGATGGCGTTCCTGCCCGTGGCGGACTAGGCGGACTAGGCGACCCCGGTGGGGCCGCCTACGCCTCCTACGGAGGCATGAGTGTTGTTTGGCGCCACGCCTCACGGCGTGGCAGCTCGGAGTCTGCGCCCGTGGCCACACTCCTAGGCGACCCCGGTGGGGCCGCGTACGCCTCCTTCGACGTTCGTGTCCTTGGCGCGCCGCCGAGGCTACTGCCAGACCTCGACCCGCACGATCGAGCCTCCTGCACCGACGGCCCATCCGACCGCGCGGTCGCCGTACCAGCGCGTTGGGCTGAAATCGAGGGCGTAGTGTCCCGGCACCTGGAGGGGCTCCCAGTTCGCGCCCGTGTTGCGCGAGAGGCTCGAGCCGCCCTTGCCGATCGCCATCAACCAGGAGGGCTGGCCGAACGGGATCTCGGCCACGCAGGAGCGGTAGCCGGGCTGCTCAGCAGACAGGCGCCAGGTGCGGCCACCATCGTTGGTGTAGGCCGCGGTGCCGTGGGTCGCGTCCGGGCGTGCGTAGTCACCACCGACCACCACGCCGCGCAGCTCGTCGACGAAGGTGACCGAGAAGGTGCCCTGGCTCGGCGCCCCCTGCTGGAGGGGCACCGGCGCGCTGCGCCAGCTGCTCCCGCCGTCCGAGGAGGCCAGGACCCGCGCGGCCGCGCCGCCGGTGCCGATCCAGATGTGCTCCCCATCGTGACGGACGTTCGTCCCGCTGGCGGCGAACCCGGCTTCGCCAGTGCGCGGCAAGGGCAAGCCGCCTCCAACCCGGGTCCAGGTCTGACCGTTGTCCGCGCTCTCGAGCGTCAGGAAGAACCCGTCGAGGGGATCGCCCCAGGCGAGGCCGTGGCCGTTCGAGAAGTCCATGGCGTCGAGGAAGACACCTTCCTGGTCGAGCTCGTAGACCAGGTCCCAGGTCAGGCCGCCGTCGGTGGTGCGGTAGAGCCGCGCCGGGCGACCGGCGCTCATCAGCACCGCCGAGTTCGCGTCCAGGGCTTCGACATCTCGAAAGTCGAGCTCTTCGGCGCCGGGCACCACCCCCGCGGCCCAGGACCCGCCGCCGTCGATCGTGCGCAGGAAGGTGCCGCCCGAGCCGCTGGCCCAGCAGACCTCGGGGGAGACGGCGGACACGCCGCGCAAGCTGGCCGTCGAGCGGGTGTCCTGCGCCTCGAAGGTGACGCGGGGGACCGGGGCCAAGCAGGAGGCGCAGAGGAGCAGCGGGCAGAGCAGAAGACGCATCATGGATCAGGCGCGCAGTTCGGTCAGGGCTTCGGCGAAGGCGCCCATCAGTCGGTCGACGTCGGCCGGGAAGGGGTCCCCGATGTGACCGAGGCGGCAGGTCTCCGCTTCGGGGACCTTGCCGGGGTAGATCACGAAGCCACGCTGCTCGAGGGCGAGGTAGAGCTCGGCGAAGGCGATCGTTTCGGGGAGCTGGGAGCTGGTGATGGTCGGGCTGCGCGCGTGGGCGGGGAGCAGCGGCCTGACTCCCGGGTCCTCGAAGCCGCCCACGGCGCGCGCGCGCACGGACTGGACGTTGTCGGCGTAGTCGCGGTCCCAGGTCGACAGATCCGTCAGCATCGCCCGCTTGACCGTTGGGGTCGTCGTCAGGGGACCGGGGGTGAGGAGCAGGTAGGGACGCTCGTCCATGGGCGCACCGTAGCGGGCGCTGTGGGGGCCCGCCATGCCCCGTCCGCGTGCTTCAGTCGATGGGCTCGAGCAACGCGAGCACGCGCTCGCGCACGACTTGGTGGTCCATCACGAGCGTGTGCCACGCGCCGGGAACGTACTCGGTGCGCGCGCCGGGTAGGTAGACCTCGCCGATGCCGACAACCCCATCATCCAGACCAGCGACCCAGGGGTTGGCCCGGCCCGCGCCCGTGATGACGAAGGTCGGGATCCCGGGGACGGGGACGTCGAGGCCGCGCGGGTTGGCCAGCGCGACGAAGGAGGGTCCCAGCAGCCAGCGCACCGGCCACAGGTCGAGGCGGCGGGCAATCTCGGCGCCCTGGTTGGGCGGCGCGAGCTGGATCAGGATGCCGGGCTGGATGCGCTTGCGCCAGGCGGCGCTCGGGTCGCTGAGCACCTCCCGCGCCACGATGCCTCCCAAGCTGTGGGTGACGAAAGAGACTCGCTCGACACCCTCGAGTCCGTCGAGGACCGCGGTCACCGCGGCCGCGTGCTGTTCGATCGCGGCGCGGGTGCTGGGGTAGGACAGGCAAGCGACCCGGTGTCCTGCCGCGGCGAGAGCCTCCTCGAGACCGGTCAAGGAGCGCCGCGTTCGGCCGAGGCCGTGGAGCAGGACGACGAGGTGGGTCCGCGCGTCTTGGCTTCCGTCCACCTCCCACAGCGCCGACTGGCAGCGCTCCCACGAGCCCCAGGCGCGACGCCGATTCCCCGGATCGAGCAGCCGGTGGTGGCCGGTCCAGGCATGCTGCTGCACCCGCCAACCGTCCTGCCAGGCCACGTCGGACCAGAGCTGGCTGCCCCCGAGGGTCGGCAGCGTCAAGTTGGGCAGGTCGCCGACGTGCTCCTCGTAGGCGCGCACCGCGGTCGGGGAGTGGCACGCGGCGGCGATCAGCACGAGGGCGAAGGTCCAGCGGCGAGGTCTCATGGCCTTACTAGGCGCGGCTCGAGGGTGAGCCGCCACCCCATTGGTCCTGATCGATTCGATTCGCCCGGTGATGCCCTGGTGATGCCCCGCTCAGGCGCCGATCTGCCGCACGACCTGGCGTACCGCCTCGAGCTGCCGCTCGAGGCGGTCGCTGTAGCGTTGTAGGGAGCGCTCGGTCAAGTCGGCCGTTCCCACCTCCCTCCGGGTGCCGCCCAATTCCATCCGGGTGTCCTCCAGTTCTCCCCGGGTGTCCCGTAGCTCCGCGATGCGCTCGGCGAGGTGTGCTCGCGTGCTCCGCAGCTCGGCGGTGACGGTCTCGAGCTCCGCTCGGAACGCATGGAGCTGCTCGTTGGCCTCCCGCTGGCGGCGGTCACTCTCTCGGGCGCGCGCCATCTGGACGCTCAGGGCAGCCTGCTCGCGACGAACGGCGTCCACCAGCTGCTGAGTGCGGGCCGAGCGGACTGCGAGACGCTCGGCGAGGTGGGCTTTGCGCTTGCGTTCCTCGGACAGGCTGGCGGCATCTTCGGCGAGTCGGGACTGGAGCTGCCGATTCTGCTCCTGCTCGTCCGCGATCTGCGCGCTCAACTCCCTCTAGCTGGCCGTTCGAGCCTCGATCAATGCTTGCGCCGCGATGCGCTCGCGATGCTCGGCGGTGAGCTCGGCGTTGCGTTCCCGCAGGCAAGTGTCGAATCACTCCAACCTCTGGAGCGCGTCGCCGTGGGCGTCTCGCAGGACTGCCAGCTCATCCAGGGCGCGTGCCAGGGCCTCCCGATCCTGAACCTTCGTCTTGATGGTCATCTTCGATCTCCTCTCGACTCCGATCCTAGATCCACGTCCAGATCGCGGGGGGGAGGATTATGACCCTGCCCCCATCCCCAAATGCGCCTTGCCAGGCAGGTTCCCGGCCGGACTTGCCCCCCGACACGGCCTTCCAGGACTGACTGGCGGTCCCTGCGCGGGTCGCTGGTTACCATTCGGTCACGCCCTACGCATGACTGCGTAGGCGCCGAGCCCATGAAGATGACCCCCTTGCTCCGCTGCACCCTTCTGGCCGCTGCCCTCTTGTCCTGCAGCACGGGCGACAAGGCCGAGGAGGTCCGCGACGCGGGCCCGAGCCCCGTCGACTCCGAGCCCATCACCGCCGTCGAGCCGTCCGACGGCACGGCCGAGACCAAGGACGAACCCGTCGCCATGCACGACGCGACCCCGCCGACCGAGGACGGTCCCACGCCCGAGCCCGGGCTCAGCGAGCCGGCCGAGGAGGCTGCGCCGACCATCGAGACCGCCACCCTTGGTGCCGGCTGCTTCTGGTGCATCGAGGCCGTGCTCGAGCAGATCGAGGGCGTGACCGCTGTGCGCTCGGGCTACATGGGCGGCCACATGGACAACCCGACCTACAAGCAGGTCTGCGCGGAGATCACCGGCCACGCCGAAGTGGTCCAGGTCGACTTCGACCCGAGCGTGATCAGCTACGGCGAGGTCCTGCACTGGTTCTGGCGGCTGCACGATCCGACGACCCTGAACCGCCAAGGCGCCGACGTCGGCACCCAGTACCGCTCGGCGATCTACGTCCACTCGCCGGAGCAGCGCGCCACGGCCGAGCGCTCCCTGCAGCTCGCCCAGGCAGAGTTCACCTCGCCGATCGTGACCGAGGTCACGGAGGCGAGCACCTTCTGGGAGGCGGAGGGCTACCACCAGGGCTACTACCTCGACAACAAGACCCAGAGCTACTGCCGGATGGTCATCCGTCCCAAGCTGAAGAAGCTGGGCCTCGACTACTGATCACCCCGGAAGGGTCCGCGCGAAGCGGGGACGGACGGGCGCACCTCACGCCAGTCGTGAGGTGCGCGCCCGTCGTCAAGAGCCCGTCGTCAAGAGCCCGTCGTCAAGAGCCCGTCGTCAAGAGCCCGTCGTCAAGAGCCCGTC
>JAQBVH010000265.1 GCA_027623615.1 Planctomycetota bacterium
GACCGGGCCGAGCTCCAGCGCCTGACCGCCAACGCGCGCCAGCTCACCTGGGAGGCCGAACGCCTCGGCGATGACCCGCACAAGCGCGACGAGCTGCGCGAGGGGGTGGCCGACCTCGCAAGGGAGTTGGAGGAGTTCGCCGAGCGCGTGGCGGGCCACGCCGAGCTCGACGGGCGCCTCGAGCAGACCCTCGCGATGGCCGATGCCGCGGAGCGCGCCACGACTGCCGGGACCGCTGGGCCCGATCCGGGACGGTCCACGACGGACCTGGTGGCCGGGGCGCCGGGCGGATCGGGTGCAGGGGGAGGGGCCGCGGCCGTCCCCGAGCAGGACCCCGGCGAGGGGGGCCTAGCCAACGGCGGGCCGCAAGGCACAATAGTCGCCCCTCACGGGCAGGTGTCGGGGCCCCAGGGCCCTGATTCTGCCCCTCTCCCTGGTCCCGAGGGCCGCGCCGCTGCCGGCGTTTCCCTCGGTCCCTGGTGGCCCGAGCGCCATGCAGGGGTCGTTCGTCGATACGTCGAGCGTCGCCGCGACGAGGATCCAGGCTCTAGCGAGTGACGAGCGAAACAGGACAACGACGGGTCGGCCTCTGGTTGGTCGGCGGCCGCGGGGCGATCTCCACCTGCGTGGTGTACGGGCTTTCGGCCTTGCGCCGCGGAGCCCTCGAACCCATCGGCCTCGCGACCGAGACCGAGCCCATGCGCGGCCTCGACCTGCCCGGGTTCGACGAGCTCGTCCTGGGCGGGCACGACGTCTGCTCGCGGGACTTCTCCAAGTCCGCCGGCGAGCTGGTCTCGATGGGCATCCTCGACGGGGACCTCGTCGTGGCCAGCGCGGACGAGGCGAGCGCCTACGAGGCGAACCTGCGCTCCGGACCGCTCGACGGTCCCGACGTGGGCATGGCGGACCTGGACCCGCGCAGCGCCGAGCTTGGCGGCGCGCCGCCCCGGGATCAGATCGCCCAGCTCGTGGCCGACTGGCAGGCCTTCGAGGAGGACCAGGGGCTCGAGCGCACGGTGGTCGTGCTGCTGTCCTCGACCGAGGCCGCGCGCGAGCACCAGGCCGAGTGGGACGACCTCGAGCACCTCGAGGCTGCCCTCGACGAAGGACGCGAGCAGCCGGCGTCCTTGCTCTACGCCTACGCGGCGCTCTCGACCGGGCGGCCCTTCGTGAACTTCACGCCGAACCTGGGCTCCTCCTCGGATGCCCTGCGTTGGCTGGCCGATGACCGCGGCGTGCCCCACGCCGGTCAGGACGGCAAGACCGGGGAGACCCTGGTCAAGACCGTGCTCGCGCCGATGTTCGCCGCGCGTGCCCTCAAGGTGCTCGCGTGGCAGGGCTACAACATGCTCGGCAACCGGGACGGCGAGGTCCTGCACGACCCGGCCCACCGCCAGGCCAAGCTGCGCAACAAGGACGAGGTCCTGCGCGAGCTGCTCGGCCCGGGGGAGCGGCACACCCAGGTCTCGATCGACTACGTGCCCTCGCTCGCGGACTGGAAGACCGCCTGGGACTTCATCCACTTCGAGGGCTTCCTCGGCGCGCGCATGAGCCTGCAGTTCACCTGGCAGGGCAGCGACTCGGCCCTGGCGGCGCCGCTCGTGATCGACCTCGCGCGCCTGGCTGCCTTCGCGGCCCGCGCCGGTGAGGGCGGCGTGATGGACCACACCGCCTGCTACTTCAAGGCGCCCCTGGGCGGGGGCACCCACGACTTCCACCACCAGCACCTGCGGCTGCTCGAGTACGCCGCGCGCCACCTCAAGACCTGATGCCTCTCCTCGCCGACGACTTCCGTACTCGCGTTCGTTCCAACCTCACGGAAGCCCGGGCGCGACGGGATGCCGTGAGAGAGCTCGCGGCGGATGCCAGCGCGGACGTGGTGGTCGATGCCTTCGACGGGGTTCGCGGAGCGTTGGACGACTGCCGAGGGTACGTGGGCTTGTTCAGCGCGGTGCACCCGGACCGCGAGGTGCGCAAGGCGGCGGAGGAGCTCGAGCAGGAGCTGGTCGCGTTCGAGAGCGAGCTGACCCTCGACGCGGGCCTGTACCAGCGCCTGGCGTCGGTCGACCGCGCGGCCTGCTCGGACGACGAGCGCCGCCGCCTGCTCGAGCACTCCCTGCGCGACTACCGCCGCTCGGGCATCGATCGCGACGAGGCCACCCGCGAGCGCGTGCGCGCCCTGCAGGAGGAGCTGGTCCTCATCGGTCAGACCTTCGACCGCAACATCGTCGAGGGCGGTCGCGAGCTCAAGATCAGCGACGGGCCGGCGGGCCTCGCGGGCCTGCCCGAGGACTACATCGCCGCGCACCCGCCGGGGGACGACGGGGCTGTGACGATCACCACCGACGCGCCGGACCTGCAGCCGTTCCTGCTCTACGCGGAGCGCGCCGACCTGCGCGAGCAGCTCTACGCGGTGGTCCAGCACCGGGCCCACCCCGAGAATGCACCGGTCCTCACGCAGCTGCTCGAGAAGCGCCACGAGCTGGCAGGCGTCCTCGGCTACGAGTCCTGGGCCAAGTACGCCACCGAGGTGCTCATGGTGCGCGACCCGGATACGGCGCGGGACTTCGTCGAGGGCATCGCCGAGCGCGCCCGTCCCGCGGCCGACATCGAGTACGCGGAGCTGCTCGAGGAGAAGCGCAAGGACCACCCCGACGCGACGGTCGTGAACGAGTTCGAGTGGAGCTACTGGGTCGAGAGGCTCAAGAAGAGCCGCTTCGGCTTCGACTCCCAGGCCGTACGCCCCTACTTCGCCTACGAGCAGGTCGAGGACGGGATCCTGCGTCTGACCGAGGCTCTCTATGGCGTCGAGATCGCGCGCGTCGAGGACCCCGAGGCCTGGCACGACGACGTGCGCACCTTCGAGGTGCGCGAGGGCGGCCAGGCCGTCGCGCGCTTCTTCTTCGACATGTTCCCGCGCGAGGGCAAGTTCAAGCACGCCGCGATGTTCGACGTGCGCCGCGGCAAGCCGGGGCACTCGCTGCCCGAGGCCGCGCTCGTGTGCAACTTCCCCCAGCCGAAATCGGGCGACCCAGGCCTGCTCCTGCACTCCCAGGTCACGACCTTCTTCCACGAGGTCGGGCACCTGCTGCACTTCCTCTTCGCGGGCGGCCAGCGCTTCGACCGCTTCAGCGGCATCGAGTGCGAGTGGGACTTCGTCGAGGTCCCCAGCCAGCTCTACGAGGAGTGGGCCTGGGACCCGGCCGTGCTCGCGCGCTTCGCCCATCACCACGAGACGGGCGAGGTCATCCCGGTGGAGCTGGTCGAGAAGCTGCGCAGCGCCGAGGAGTACGGCAAGGCCCTGGGCGTCACGCGCCAGATGGTCTTCGCGCGCCTGAGCCTGGCTTGTTACGAGCAGGACCCCAGCGGGCTCGACATCGACCAGCTGGTCCTCGACCTCAAGCGGCGCATGAGCCCGCTGTCCGTCTCCGTCGAGGGGCACCTGACCAGCTCCTTCGGCCACCTGCACGGCTACTCCGCGATCTACTACACCTACATGTGGTCGCTGGTGATCTCGAAGGACCTCTGGCAGGTCTTCCGCGACGCCCCGTTCGACATGAACCTGGCGCGCAAGTACCGGGCCTCCGTGCTCGCCCCGGGCGGCGCGCGCGACGCGGGCGACCTCGTGCGCGACTTCCTCGGCCGTGAGTACAGCATGGAAGGCTGGGAGGACTGGCTGGCGTCGTAGCGGCTCACGGCCAGGTCGCTTGTTCCCAGTCGAGCACCTTCTCCAGCAACGCCGCGCGCACCTCATCGCGGGTGCGGCCCGTGCGCCTCGGGACGCCGAAGTCGTGGTCGCCCTCGTCGATCACCTCGACCGTCTGCGTGCCGCCGAAGGTCTCGAGCTCGCGTTCGAGCAGGTCGAGGCCACACAGCGCGTCGCGCGTGCCCTGGAGGAAGAGCGCCGGCTGGGCGATCGCCGCGAAGTGCTCGCTGCGCAGCTTCTCCGGCTTGCCGGCCGGGTGCAGGGGATAGCCGAAGAAGACCAGGCCGGCGCAGTCGTCACCTTCGGCGGCCAGGTAGCTCGACATGCGGCCGCCCATCGACTTGCCCGCGAGGATCAGGCGGCGCTCAGGGAAGCGCTCGCGGATCGCGGCCGCGGCCGCGCGGTGGGTCTCGAGCAGGCGCGGTTGGCGCTCGGGGGGCCGACGCCGACCCTCGCGCTGGGCGAGCTCGGTGAAGACGTAGTTGAAGCGCAGCACGGGCAGGCCGCCGGCGGCCAGGCCCTCGGCGGCGGCCACCATGAAGTCGGAGGTCATCGGCGCGCCGGCCCCATGGGCCAGCAGGACGACGCTCTTGCCGGGGTCCTCCTCGGGCAGGTCGAGCAGGGCGGAGACCCACTCAGCGCCGGCGTGGGGGACGGGAATGCGCAGGGACTCGGCGGTCATGGGGGGCAGGGTAACGACTGGCGGGCCCTGCGAAACCAGCGCGCCGGGGCGAGCTACCTCGAGGACCATGACCTGCACCGCCACGCTCGCGCTCCTGTGCCTGTTCACCGCGGACCTGGACTCGGACGGGGACGGCCTCTGTGATCTGCACGAGGTGCACAAGTACGGCACGGATCCGGCCGCCGCGGACAGCGACGGGGACGGGACCCCGGACGGGGACTGGTTCGAGCGGCGCGAGTACGCGTACACCCTGCGCAGCGTGGTGCAGGTCGCCCCGCCGGTGACCGACGACGTGCTGCAGGACGACTACCAGGACGCGCGCATCCTCGACCGCGGCCCACAGCACGTCGAGCTCGAGGTGATCCACTATCCGCTCTGCACGATCGCCGCCACGATCACGGCGGACCCGGACTGGCGCGACCACGTGAGCGCGCACGGGCAGCAGCTGCGTTCGAGCGCCTCCTCGAACTTCGACGAGGCCATGCAGGCGGAGCTGCTCGAGGCGCTGGCGGCCGCGGGGATCGACGCGGCGACGCTCGACGACGCTACGCTCGTGCGGCGCGTCTCCGCCTGGGCGCTCGAGCACGCCGAGCACCACGACCTGTTCACCGCGTTCTGCGCCGAGGTCGGTCCCGGCGGGGACGTTCGCGTCCACCCCGACCTCGAACAGCACGTCGCCCGTGAGGCCAAGGCCGCGGGGCTCACGGTGGAGGAAGCGTTCGCGCGCGAGCTCTTCGCGAAGGACATGTTCCACGGCGGCACGCGCGGCAGCTGCACCTCGTCGTCGATCTACCTCTGCGGCGTGCTGCGCGCGGTCGGCATCCCGACGCGCATCGTCTACACGATTCCGGTCATCGACGCCTCGGACGCCCGCGAACTAGGCTTCCTCGACCGGCTCCAGCACGCGCGGGTACGCGAGACGGTTCGCCGCGGCACGGAGCGCCTCGGCAAGTCCTGGGCCTCGCACACCTACAACGAGGTCTTCGTCGGCGGGCGCTGGGTGCGTCTCAACTACCACCGCCTGGGGCAGCCGATCCTGGACGAGCACTACTTTGGCCTGATGACCCACATCGCCACCGTCGACGACTGGGTCGAGGCGGGCTTCGCGGCCACGGTCGGCTGTCGCCAGGAGCTGCGTCGCGGCGCGCAGGACGTGTTCGGGGGCTACAACGCCTACTCCTGCATCAC
>JAQBVH010000266.1 GCA_027623615.1 Planctomycetota bacterium
ACGCGGACAACTTGGCCGGGCTGATCAACGACGCCTGCGCCAAGACCCACGTGGTCACCCACGACTCCGACGCGCCGGGCACGCAGCGGCGTTGCTTCATCGGCTGCGACAACTACTCCGCCGGCCGCGCCTGCGGCGAGCTGGTCCGTGAGGCCCTCCCCGACGGCGGCGAGATCATGATCTTCGTCGGCGGCCTCGGCCAGGACAACGCCAAGCGCCGCCGCCAGGGTGTGATCGACGAGCTCCTGGGCCGGGACCACGACGCGTCGCGCTTCGATGCCCTCGGGTCGCCCATCTCCGGGAACGGCTACACGATCGTCGACACCCGCACGGACGGCGGCGACAACGCCAAGGCCAAGTCGAACGCCGAGGACGCCCTGGTGGCTCACCCCGGCCTCGACTGCATGGTCGGCCTGTTCGCCTACAACCCGCCCGCGATCCTCGCCGCCGTCAAGGCTGCGGAGAAGCAGGAGGACATCGCGATCATCGGCTTCGACGAGCACCGCTCGACCGTGCAGGCCATCAAGGCGGGCGAGATCCACGGCACGGTCAGCCAGCAGCCCTACTACTACGGGTACGAGTCCATCCGCATCCTGAAGGCGCTCCACGATGGGGACGAGTCGGTGCTCCCGGCGGATGGCATCTTGAAGGTCGACTACAAGGTCTACCGTCAGGACAACGCCCAGGAGCTGCTCGACCTGCTCGACGACGTGCTCGGGAAGTAGCGCGTGCCGCTCGACCTCCTCTGTGTCCGGGGGATCTCCAAGCGCTTCGTTGGAGTCCAGGCCCTGGCCGACGTCGACCTGACCCTCGCCCGCGGCGAGGTGCTCGCGGTGATCGGTGAGAACGGCGCGGGCAAGAGCACCCTGATGAAGATCCTGGCGGGGCTCCAGTCCCCCGACCGGGGCACGCTCGAGGTCGACGGCGCGCCCGCCACGCTCGCGAACCCCCGCGCAGCCGCTGCCGCCGGCATCGCCCTGATTCACCAGGAGCTGTGCCTGGCGACCAACCTGGACGTGGACGCCAACGTCTTCCTCGGTCGCGAGCCCAACCGGGGTGGGCGCATCGACCGGGCGACCATCCGCGCGCGGTCGACCGAGATCCTGCAGCGCATCGGCGCGACCTTTGCCGCGGACGCGCCGACCGCCAGCCTGTCGGTCGGCCAGCAGCAGCAGGTCGAGATCGCCAAGGCCCTGGCCGTGGACGCGCGCGTGCTCATCATGGACGAGCCGACCTCGAGCCTCTCCGCGCGGGAGACGGCCGACCTGTTCCGCATCGTGCGTGAGCTGCGCGCGAGCGGCGTCAGCGTCGTCTACATCTCCCACCGCCTGAGCGAGGTGATCGAGCTGGCCGACCGGGTCAGCGTGCTGCGCGACGGGCGCAATGCGGGCGAGCTCGCGCGGGAAGAGATCACCCATGACGCCATGGTGCGTCTGATGGTCGGCCGGGACGTCAGCCTCTCGGAGCGGGTCAGCGCGCGCCGCGCCGGCGCAGCGGTGCTGAAGGTCGAGGGCCTGCGCACCAGCGCCTGGCCCGCCGAGAGCGTCGACCTCGAGGTCTATCCCGGCGAGATCGTCGGCGTCGCCGGCCTCGTGGGCTCAGGCCGCACCGAGCTGCTGCGCGCGATCTTCGGCGTCGAGGCCGCCGTGGCCGGCACGGTGGCGGTCGAGGGCGCGCAGCTCCCGGGTGACGTGGTGCGCTCGGTCGCCGCGGGGCTCGGGCTCGTGCCCGAGGACCGCAAGGGCCTGGGCCTGTTCACCGAGTGGACCGTGCCCTGGAACGTGTCCCTCGCGAACCTGGCCGAGGTGGCCACCCGCGGCCGCATCGACCGGGGCGCGGAGGCCGAGCTCGCCGCGCGCTTCGGCGACCAGCTGACGGTCAAGGCGGGCGCAGGACAGGTCGCCGGGATGCTCTCCGGCGGCAACCAGCAGAAGGTCGTTTTGGCCAAGTGGCTCGCCACCGGGCCGAAGGTGCTGCTGCTCGACGAGCCCACGCGGGGGATCGACGTCGGCGCGCGCCAGGAGATCTATCAGCTGCTCGAGAAGCTTGCCCGGGCGGGGCTCGCCATCCTCTTCGTCTCGAGCGAGATGGAGGAGGTGCTCGCCCTGCCCGACCGGGTCCTCGTGATGCACGAGGGGCGGCTGGCGGGCCAGCTCGACCGGAGCGAGCTGTCCGAGCAGGCGGTGATGACCCTGGCGACCGGCGGGTCGGGGGCCGCGGCATGAAGAAGATCCTGGGCATCACGGGGCTCCTGGTCCTGATCCTGGCGGTGACCGCCGCCTTCGAACCCAGCTTCCTGCTGCCGGCGAACCTCGAGAACCTGACGCGGCGCACGGGCCTCTACGGCGTCCTCGCCATCGGCGCGGCCTTCGTGATCATCACCTCGGGCATCGACCTGTCGATCGGGTCGATGGTCGGGTTGACCGGCTGCGTCTTGCCGTTGCTCGTGATGGGGCAGGGCTGGCCAGCGTGGATCGCGGTGCTCGCCGTGCTGTCGATCTCCGCCGCCCTCGGCCTCAGCCACGGCCTGTTGATCACCAAGGTGGGCCTGCAGCCCTTCGTGGTCACCCTCTGCGGCCTGCTGTTCTATCGCGGCGCCGCGCGCTGGATCACGGACGACCAGCCACAGGGGTTCGGGCAGGCACACCTCGGCCTGCGCTCACTCGCGACGGGCAAGCCGATCGATCTGGCGCTCGTCGCATGCTTCGTCGCCGTCCTGATCTGGGTGGCGGCGCTGGTGCGCTTCGTGCGCGCCCACCCCGACCGCAAGCCGCGCCTCGTCCCCTGGGCCTGCGCTGTCGTCGTGGCGCTGCCCATTTTCCTGGTCGGGCTAGGTGGCGTGCTCGGAGAGCGCGAGGTCGGGGACCGGCTGCGCGTCGACGGCCGCGAAGCCGTGATCACACAGGTGGTCTTCCGGGTCGCGGACAAGGGGATCGGCGACATCCTCCTTGCCGGCGGCCCCGAGCGCACCCTGCGCGTGCGCGTCGCCGCCGAGGGGCAGTCCCTCCCGGAGGACGACGAGGCGGCGCTGACCGCGAGCGGCCAGCTCCTGACGGCGCCGTACGCGGTGCGCGGGTCTCTCGGGACGTGGATGGGGCTGCACCTGGCGGCCATCGACATCCCCGCGCCGTTCCTCTTCCTGATGCTCTTGATGGCGGTCGCCAGCTACTTCCTGGGGCAGACCATCTGGGGCCGGCACCTCCTGGCCCTCGGCCAGAACGTCGACGCGGCGCGCTACAGCGGCGTGCGCACGGACCGGCTGGTGATCCTCGCGTACGTGGGCTGCGGTCTGACCGGAGGGATCGGCGGGATCCTGTTCGTGCTCGACCTCAACTCGGTCGAGGCGGCCAAGCACGGCAACTTCTTCGAGCTGTACGCGATCGCGGCCGCGGTCCTCGGGGGCTGCAGCCTGCGCGGGGGCGAGGGCTCGATCGTGGGGGTCGTGATCGGCACCGCGGTGGTGCACGCCCTCTACAACTCGATCAACCTGCTGGGCATCCCGACCCAGCTCGAGTTCGCGATCATCGGCGCGGTCATCCTGGCCGGCGTCACTGCCGATGAGCTGGTCAAGCGGGCCGTCGCGCGCCGCCGCGCGCGTCGGGTCCGCGAGGAACACGGAGCCTGCACATGATGTCAACGACCCAACTGCTCGGAGGCCTGGCCTCCCTCGTCCTCGTCAGCGCCTGCGGTTCCCTCGGGAGCCAGTCGGCCTTTCCCGCCATGAACGACTTCGGACGAACCAAGGACGGCACCGCCGTTCAGCTGTACACCCTGACCAACGCGGGCGGGTTGAGCGCGACCCTGACGAACTTCGGGGCCACCCTCGTGTCGCTGCACGCTCCAGACCGCGACGGCGCGATGGCCGACGTGGTCCTCGGCTTCGATGACGTGTCGGGTTATGAGGGCGAGGGCAACCAGTACTTCGGCTGCATCGCCGGCCGGGTCGCGAACCGCATCGCCAAGGGTGCCTTCACCTTGGATGGGGCCGACCACCAACTCGCGGTCAACAACGAGCCGAATCACCTGCATGGTGGCGACAGCGGCTTCGGCCAGAAGGTCTGGGACGCGACCATGATCCTGCGCGACGGCGCCCAGGGCGTGACCTTCGTTTATGTGAGTCCGGCGGGGGAGGAGAACTACCCCGGCACGCTCACGACGAGCGTGACCTACCTGCTCACGGACAAGAACGAGCTGAGGCTCGAGTACGCGGCCACCACGGACGCGCCGACGCTGGTCAACCTCACGCATCACAGCTACTTCAACCTGGCCGGCCACGGGGCGCCGACGATCCTCGACCACGTCCTCGAGATCAACGCGTCGCACTACACCCCCTGCGACGACACGTTGATCCCCACGGGCGAGCTCGCGCCGGTCGCGGGCACGGCCCTGGACTTTCGAACCATGCAGGGGATCGGCAAGCGCATCGCGACCCTCGACGCCACGCCGGCCCTGGGCTACGACCACAACTTCGCGCTCGACGGGCGCGGCATGCGGCAGGCCTGCTTCCTCTATCATGCCAGCTCGGGTCGCACCCTCACGATCAGGACGGACGAGCCGGGCCTGCAGTTCTACACGGGCAACTTCCTGTTCGGTCAGCCCGGCAAGGGCGGCGCGACCTACGCGCACCGCAGCGGGCTCTGCCTGGAGGCGCAGCACTTCCCCGACTCGATCCACCACGCAGACTTCCCGAGCGTCGTCCTCGAGCCGGGCCAGACCTACGCGCAGAAGACGGTCCACGTCTTCGGGACCTGGTAGCCATGGCCTACGACCACGCAGGCCGCGTCGCCCTCGTCACCGGTTCCTCGACCGGCCTGGGCAAGGCCATGGCCTTCGCCCTCGGACGCAGCGGCGCGCGGGTCGCCTTCAACTACGCGCACAACGCAGAGCGCGCGGCGCAGACCCTCGCCGAGTACGAGGGCGAGGGGCTGGTGGGTTGCATGCTGCAGGCGGACGTGACCAGCGAGGAGGGCGTCGGCGCGCTGGTCGAGGAGGTCTCCTCGCAGCTCGGCCCGATCGACGTGCTCGTCCCGAACGCGACCGGCGCCCAGCCGCAGATGCCGATCGAGGACTACGGCTGGGGCTTCTATCAGGAGATGGTCGACTTCTTCGTGAAGTCGCCCTACCTGCTGGCGCGCGCGGTGCTGCCGCACATGAAGCAGCGTCGCTGGGGGCGCATCGTGAACATCGGCTCCGAGGTCTACGACCGCGGCGTGCCCAACTTCAGCGCCTACGTGGCGGCCAAGGGCGCCCAGCGCGGCTGGACGCGCTCGATGGCGATGGAGCTCGCGCCCTGGAGCATCACCGTCAACATGGTCTCGCCCGGTTGGATCCCGGTCGAGCGCCACGCCCAGGACGCCCAGGCGGACAAGGACGCCTACCTCGCCCAGATTCCCCTCGGTCGCTGGGGTGTCCCGGACGACATCGGCGCCGCCGCGGACTTCCTGGCGAGCCAGGAGGCGGGCTTCATTACCGGCCAGACGCTGGTGGTGAACGGAGGACTCACAGTCTCGTAGCACTGACCGCTCTCTTGCACGGT
>JAQBVH010000267.1 GCA_027623615.1 Planctomycetota bacterium
TGGGTGTCGGAGGCGATGAAGTAGCCGAACTTGCTGGCCGGCAATTGGGCCGCGGCGAGGGTCACGTCGTTCTTGGCGACGAAGGTGCTTCCCCAGGCGTCGATCTCGCCCGACTGGCCCGTCGAGTTCGGGTTGCCCGGGCCGCAGTAGGACTCACCGATCAGCGCAACCGACTCGGGAGCGTTCTCGTTCTCGCCGTCCGGATGTCCTTCCTTGTATAGGTGGAAGCGGTCCATCTTGAAGTTCTGGGAGCGACCCGAGAACTCGATCGTGTGCTCGCCGATCGCCAGTCCCCAACCGGCGTCCGGCTGGTTGTCGTGGGCGATGTCGAACTTGCTGACCCAGTTCCACTGGTCCACGGTGCCTGGGCCGTTCGAGAACAACTTGAACCAGGTCCCGCCGTCGGCGCGGATCCAGACGTCGTTCTCTTCGGTGTCGTCCGGGTGATCGTGCTTGTTGCGCAGCGACAGACGCCAGAAACCGCCCTGGTCGACGTTGACCCGGTAGGTCATGCTGCCGCTGCCGGGCGTGTTGAACAGGTTGCCACCGTCCCAACGGTAGTACGACTGGAAGGTGTAGTCCGGATCGGTCGTTTCGACCGCCCAGCCGGCAGCTGCTGGGTGGGACTCGATCTCGGCGACGAGCAGGCCATTCTCGGCCTGGTAGACGCCGCCGTCCTGGGCCTGGGCGGCGCCCAGCAGCATGGCGGCGGTGATGAGCGTGGGGATACGAGAGTGCATGGCTCCTCCTGGGAGAGTTGGCTAGGGAGGCGCCCATTCGAACGACTCGTCCCGATCCCGTCCACGTGTTCCCGCCAGTCCACCCCGTTGGACACGAAAAGGACGTTCCCCGAGGTAACCTAGCCCGCCATGGGGAGTGAGGTCGGATCTCGATGTGGGATAGGGGAGGCGATCCCCGCTACGGTCGAGGCGTGGGCCCTGGCCTACCTGCGGAGCACCGACCTCGGTCACAAGCTCGCGCCGCCGGCCCCGCCCAGGGCCTGGGAGGACGCTCCACCCGTGCGCCGGATGATCCGTCCCGGGCGACCTGCGGAGTTACGCCCCGCGAATCGGGCGCGGCGCAATCCCAAGCCCGCGGGCCTGCACGAGCCGCGCCTGCGCGCGCGTCTGCTCGCGACCCTGCACCATCACGAGTTGCAGGCGGCCGAGCTCTTTCTCTGGGCGCTGCTCGCGTTCCCCGACACCCCGCGCCGCTTCCGCCAGGGGCTCGTGGCGATGGCCATGGAGGAGCTCGTGCATGCGCGCCTGTATAGGGAGCGGCTCGAGGCCCAGGGCGCGCAGCTGCGCGACTTCGAAGTTCGCGACTGGTTCTGGGAGCGAGTGCCAACCTGTCCCGATGCGACCGCCTACGTCGCGCTCGTCGGGCTGGGCCTCGAAGGGGGCAACCTCGAGCACGCCGCCCGCTACGCACGCGCCTTCGAGGTCGGTGGCGATCCCGAGACCGCGGCCGTCTGCCGCCGCGTGGCCGACGACGAGGAGCGCCACGTGCGCTTCGCTGCGCGTTGGTTCCGACGCTTCACCGGCCGCTTGGACTTCGCGTCGTGGCGCGCGGCGTTGCCTCCGCCGCTGACCCCCTCGGTCCTGGCCAGCCTGCCGCTCGCGCGGGAGGCCCGCTCCCGGAGCGGACAGGACCAGGCCTTCCTCGACGAATTGGAGGCGTGGTGCCGCGCACGGCCTGGTTCCTGAACCTCGACGCCGAGGAGGAGCTGGCGGCCCCGGAGCGTTGGCACCGAAGCCCGCGCCTCTGGCGGGCAACGGCGGCTGCGCGGACCCAGGCCTTCGAGCAGCTGGCGGCTCCGGGGGACATCCTCCTCGAGCTCGGGGAGCACGTCCCCGCTCAGGTCCGCGGGCAGGCCTGGTGTCCCACGCTGAGCGCGTTGGAGGAGCTGACGCGCGCCGGCGCCGCGCTGCCGGACGCGCCGCCCATGGAGGTCCTGCGGCGGGTGAACGACCGTCGCTTCCTGCAGATGCTCGGGTTGGCGCACCCCGAGGGGCGCCTGTTCGAGAGCGCGGAAGAGTACGCCCGCGGCACGCGGGACTGCGTGACACCCCTGCGACACAAGACCCTGTTCGGCGCGGCCGGCCGTGGCCAGCGGGTGGTCGGCCCGGCGAGCGCGACTGCGTCCGATCGCGAATGGGTGCGCGCCCGGTTCGCCGCGGGACCGCTCTGGGTCGAGCCGGAGCTGGAGGTCCTGGCCGAGTTCGCCGTTCACGGACTCGTGGAGCGTGATGGTCGCGTGAGCGTGGGGGCAGCCTGCGAACAGCGGACGACTGCGCAGGGGGCCTGGCAGACGACCCGCGCCGGCCACGGCGATGTCCTGCCCGGTCCGGCCCGACCCGTCGCACAAGCGGCGGCCGAACGAGCCGGCGCAGGGCTGGCCGCCGCGGGGTACTTCGGGCCCTTCGGGCTGGACGGTCTGGTCCACTCCGGCGGCGTCCACCCCGCCACTGATCTGAATGCGCGCTTCACCATGGGATGGCGAGCACCCGGGGGCAGGTCGGATCCGTAGCGAACTTGCCCGCGACGCCTCACGCTGCTGCGGAATGAGTTTCCCCGTGGCGCGCGAGCGCTAGGATGACTCGCCATGGTCGTGTTCGCCCTCGCCGTCTGGGCCCAAGGCATCCTCGTCGTCGCAGTCGTGGTCTTGACGATCATCGCGGGGTACGCCCTGCAGGCCGCCCGGCGCATCCGTCAGGCCGCCGAGGAGGCGGCGCTCATCGAGGAGCACCTGGAGTGCGCGCTCGTGCGCACGGATGCGGGAGGTCGCATCGTCGGGTGGAACCCCTCGGCCGCGCGGCTGTTCGGCTACCTCGCCGAGGAGATGCTGGACTCGGCCGTCGACCTGCTCGATATGGGCGAGGGCGCCGGCCTGCGCGCCGGTCTCGAGCACGCCCGAGATCACGGTCACTGGTCCGGTGAACTCGTCGCCCGTCGCAAGGATGGAGGCCGGGTGCATACGCGCAGCGTGATCATCAGCCTGAACGGGGACGGTGGGCGGCTACGCCAGCAGGTCGGGATGCACTTCGACATCACCCGCCTGCGTCGCGAGGAGGAGGACGGACGTCGCCTCGCAGAGCAGCTCCTGCAGTCCCAGAAGCATGAAGCCGTCGGGCAGCTGGCCGGGGGCCTGGCCCATGACTTCAACAACCTCCTGACCAGCATCCTCGGCTATGCGGAGATGCTCGGACGGCACCTGCAACCAGACTCGGAGGAGGCGGCCGACCTCGAGGAGCTGCACCGCTCGGGGAAACGCGCGGCGGACCTCACCCGCCAGCTCCTGGGGCTGAGTCGCACCGGCGCCGGGCGCGTGCTGGCGTTCGACCTGAGCGCGTTGGTCGAGAACCTGGCGAAGCTCCTGATCCCCAGCGTGGGGGAGTCGATCGCCCTGACGGTCGAGGTCGACCATCGACCGACCTGGATCCAGGCCGACCGCACCGAACTGGAGCAGGTCCTGATTCACCTGGCCCTCAACGCGCGCGACGCCATGCCGCTGGGGGGCTCCCTGCGCCTGCGCACGGAGCGGGTGGGGGATCGCGTGGCGCTGTCGGTCTCCGACTCGGGCAAGGGCATGTCTGCGGACACCCTCGACCGGGTCTTCGAGCCCTTCTTCACCACCAAGGAACCTGGTCGTGGGACGGGACTCGGCCTCTCCTCGGTGCGCACGATGGTCGAGCGTTGTGGTGGCCAGATCGAGGCCGAGAGCACGCCGGGCGCGGGCAGCACCTTCCGGGTGACCTTCCCCGCGGTCGATGCCGACACCCTCGACCCCCCTCCGATCCCCGGCACGCGCCCCAGCTCCGACACGACCACCACGGTGCTCGTCGTCGAGGACGAACCCCTCGTCCGGCGTCTGGTCTGCTCGGGCTTGCGCGAGTCGGGCTACGTGGTGCTCGAAGCGGACAGCGGCGCGGAGGCGCGTCGTCTCTCGGAGGCCCACAACGGACCGATCGAGCTCCTGGTCACCGACGTGGTCATGCCGGCACAGGGCGGTGTGGAGGTCGCGCAGTCGATCGTCGCCACGCGACCCGAGATGCGGGTGCTCTACATGTCGGGCTACACCGAGGAGGCGATCGTCCTCCACGGGGTGCCGGTCGACGGCTCGAGTTTCCTGCAGAAGCCGTTCACCCCCGCCCTGCTGCAAGCGCGGATCGAGATGCTCCTGCAGCAGGATGACTCGAACGCTTGGCGCGGCGCCTGAGCCGCGCTGGGCGCAGCCCGGTTCCAGATGCGGGAAAGGAGCTTCCGCCGCGGGCGCAAGTCCCGGTCAGGTGTGGCGCACAAGGACGATCACGCCTGCGCAGAAGGCGTAGCGGGCTCGAGGGAGGCTCGCTAGTCGTCCGCGGCGTCCCACCCGAGGGTGGCCAGGCAGGCGCGGAGATCGTCGGGCAACGGCGCCTCGAACGACCCTGCCTCGGGGAGCTCGATCCTCTGCGCGTGCAGCGCAAGCCGGCTGCATTCCGGCGGGTTCGTCGGACGAAACTCGGCGCCGTAGAGCGGGTCCGCCACGACGCCCAGGCCAGCGGCGACCAGGTGCAGGCGTACCTGGTGGCGACGTCCGGTCCGCGGCCGGGCCTCGATCCAGGAGAGCTCGCCCGCACGGCGCAGCACCTCGAAGGTCGTCTCCGCCGGACGGCCCCCGTCCGGCGGATCGATCCACTCCCGGTCTCCGCCGGGGCTGGGGCCCAGGGGGCGGTCGATCGTGAAGCGCGTGGCGGGCGGCGTGCCCCAGCAGAGGGCGAGGTAGCGCTTCCCCACGCGGCG
The DNA here is from genome assembly GCA_027623615.1 of Planctomycetota bacterium. GTDB lineage: Bacteria > Planctomycetota > UBA1135 > UBA1135 > JALWOP01. The sequence continues at coordinate 4,783 of JAQBVH010000267.1, forward strand.
CTCGCGGAACGCGGTCTTGAGCTCCTGGAGCGTCGGCTCGTCCCGCGCCAGCACGATCACGCCGCTCGTCCCACGGTCGAGGCGGTGGACGATTCCCGGCCGGTGTTCGCCGGCGCTGATGGGGAGGGGCCCGAAGCGCTCCTCGGCCAGGTCGGCCAGGCTCAGCTCCGGTTGGCCAGCGATGCCGTGGGTCAGCAGACCCGCGGGCTTGTCGAGCACCAGCAGGTGTTCGTCTTCGTGGAGGACGGACAGGGCCGGCGGGTCGAGCTCGACCTCGATCGTCGCCCCGGGTGAGACGCGTCCGTTGGAGCGAACGACGACCTTGCCGTCGAGGCGCACGCGGCCCTTGCGAACCCACTTCTGGAGTCGGGAGCGTGAGACCTCCGGGACAACCCGCTCCAGGGCCTGGTCGAGACGTAGCCCCGTGAAAGACCGATCCAGGGCGGTGCGGCGCAGGAAAGACACGGCAGCAGGGTAGGGATTGACCGGGTTTCGTGTGGGGCGGCGGGAACGAACCAGGCCCGGCTCTCCAGCGGATCCGGGGTCCTGGCCGATGGGAGAGGGTGATGACCCCCTCGTCCCTGCTGCTCACCATGGCCCTCCAGGCCCCCGTTGTCCCGGCCCAGCCGCCGCCCGAGCTGACCAGCCGCATCCTGGAGCTGGGTCGTCGGGTCGAGACGGTCGAGGACGAATTCCAGGAGGGCCTGGTCGACCTGGCCAACCTCGACCTGGTCACGCTGGCCTGG
>JAQBVH010000268.1 GCA_027623615.1 Planctomycetota bacterium
GAGCCGGTGGCGCTCGCGGGCGTCATGGGCGGCGAGGGCTCCAAGGTCGCGGAGGGCACGAGCCAGCTCTTGCTCGAGGTCGCCGCGTTCGACCCGGTCGTCGTGCGCCGCACGAGCTCCCGGCTCGGCCTGCGCACCGACGCCTCGACGCGCTTCGAGAAGCACCTCGATCCGACCCTGCCGGTCAAGGCCGCGGGCCACTTCGCGCGCCTGTTGCAGGAGCTCCAGCCCGGGGTCTGCTTTCCTGCGCGCCTCGCGGACGCCGGCGATTGGAGCGACCCGGCGCACACGCTGACCCTGCGCACCGACCGCGTGCGCCGCGCCCTCGGCGCCCAGATCTCCGACCGGGAGCAGGCCGACATCCTGCGCAGCCTCGGCTTCGGCGTGCGCGGCGAAGGTGCAGAGCTCCAGGTCGACGTGCCCTCGGCGCGCGCGACCAAGGACGTGACGATCGAGCAGGACCTGGTCGAGGAGATCGGGCGCCTGTACCGCTACGGCAACATCCCCGAGGCGGCGCTGCACGCCTCGATCACCCCCCCGGCACCGGACCCCCGGCGCCGGATGGTGCGCGCGATCCAGGACCGCTTGGCGGGCGCCGCGCGCTGTCACGAGGTGCTCAGCTACTCGTTCCAACCGGACGAGCTGCACGCGAGCCTGGGTACGGGCGGCGAGCCGTACCTGACCGTGATCAACCCGGTCGCCGAGGGCATGGCGCGCATCCGCCGCGACGTCCTGCCGAGCCTCCTGGCCAACCTGACCGGCAACCGGCGTCAGCGCAGCCGGGTGCGCCTGTTCGAGATCGGGAAGGGCTACCGGCCCGAGGACGCCAGCGCCAGGGACGAGCCGCGCGAGGTGCACCAGCTCGCTCTCGCCTGGGCCTGCCCGAAGGCTGGCAAGCAGGACAGCTACGACGCGACCTGCCTGTGGGGGCTGCGCGCCGCGATCGACGACCTCGTCGCGAGCCTGTCGCGGCCCGCGCTCACCTGGCGCCGCAGCGAGTCGGCGCCGAGCTGGGCCCACCCGGTCAAGTGCCTCGACGGTCGCGTCGGCGAGGGGGGTGAGCTGATCGCCCGCCTGGCCGAGCTCGAACCTGGCGTGGCGGTGGCCCTCGGTCTCGAGGGCGAACTGCAGAGCGATGCCGCCGCGGCCGAGGTCTCGATCGACGCGCTGCTCGCCCTCGACGCCAGGGCCCACGACTACAAGTCGATCCCGCGCTACCCGAGCGTGAAGGTCGACGTGGCGGTCCTCGCCCCCGACGAGTTGCCCGCGGGCGACCTGGCGGCGGCGATCACCAAGGCGGGCAAGGGCAGCGTGCACGCGCTCGAGCTCTTCGACCTGTACCGGGGCGAGTCCCTCGGTGAGGGGCGCAAGTCGCTGGCCTGGCACGTGGTCCTGCAGTCCCCGACCAAGACGCTCTCCGACAAGGAGGCGCAAAAGTTCCTCTCCCGGGTCGAGCGCGCGGTGGCGGAGCTCGGGGCGGAGCTGCGAACGGGGTGAGCTCTGAGGCGGGGGCTCTCTCGGGCTCGCGCGTGTCGGAAGACGAGGCGGCACCTCCGCTCACCACCCACAGCCGCCGTCGATCGACACCGGGTCGCGCGCAGGCGCGGACGGTGGTGCCGCGACGCGGGGGAGCCGCCCACGAGGGGATCCCACTCGGGAGGCACTTCGCCGGGCCTCGACCCGGCTGCCCACCGAGTCCACGGGTCGGCTCTGCTTCTCCTTTCAACTCAGTTCTTTGAGCGCGTCCGCCAGGAACTCAGTTCGAAAAAGCACGAGCTCGACGGGGGAGACGAAGTGCTTTCTCAGGTTGGATTCGATCGCGTTCGCCGTGCCAAGAGCACGCGCTCCTCTCGCTTGGCAACATCGCCCGCCTCGGCTCGAAGAGCGTCGCGTTCCTGCTTCCAGGTCGCGTAGAGCGTGCTGTTGACCTGGGCACCGCCGATTGCGTTGAAGAGCTGCTCGTCGACGTCGTGCAACTCCGACTTTCGATCATCTGCCCTCGTCTTCTGAACCCCGCCATAGACTGCAGCGCCGATACAGATCGGAATCATCGCGAGAGCGACGTGGACTTTGGTCAGCATTGATCAAGACTGGGAATTGCCCGCACCAGAGTGGTTCCTTCGGGACCATAGAGGGAGTTCCATCGGCTCCCGCCAGCCGGCATCGTGCACCGGAATCACACCGGTGCGCTGCAAAAAGCCACCCGGTGCGCGACGGGACGCCGAGCCGATCGGGGAAGACTGCGAAGGCGCCCCCTTCGTCTTGCAAGGGGAGGCCCGCGAGAGCCGAGGTACCATTCCCTGGCACCCATGCGAACCGCAGCTCTCCTCCTCCTCCTCCTCCTCCTCCTCACGTCGCTCGCCCGTGGCCAGGAGCGCAACGTCCTGCTCGTCCTGCTCGACGACGTCGGCGTCGATCGCGTGGCCTGCTACGGCCTGGCTCCGGATCCGCCGGCGACGCCCAACCTCGATCGCTTCGCGGCCGAGGGGCTGCGTTTCACGAACGCCTGGGCCCAGCCCTACTGCGGGCCGAGCCGCGCGGCGCTCTTGACCGGCCGCTACGGGTTCCGCACGGGCATCGGGACCAACGTCGAGCACGGCCGGGGCGCGCGCGGGCTCGAGCTCGAGGAGTGGACGATCCCCGAGGTCCTGCGCGCGGGCTCGGAACGCATCCGCACGGGGGCCTGCGGCAAGTGGCACCTGGCCAGCTTCGAACAGGGCGACCATCACCCGGTCGACCAGGGCTTCGAGCGCACGCGCCTGACCCAGGGCAACCTCGGCGACTACTTCACCTTCAAGAAGACCATCGACGGTCGCAGCTCGGTCATGGTCGAGGGCTACGCGACCAGCGACAGCGTCGACGACGCCTTGCAGGTGATCGAGGAGTTCGGCGACGCGCCGTGGTTCCTCTACCTGCCCCTGCACGCCTCCCACGTCCCGTTTCACGCGCCGCCCGAGGACCTGCGCAGCCGCGCGCTCGAGGGCGACCCCGAGGAGAGCGCGGCCGCTCACCACAAGGCGGCGGTGGAAGCCGCGGACCGGGAACTCGGGCGGCTGTGGTCGTCCTTGCCCGAGGCCGTGCGTGGGCGCACGACCCTGATCGTGGTGGGGGACAACGGCACGCCCCGACCGGCCGTCGAGGCGCCCTTCGTGCCCGACCACGCGAAGGGCACGCTCTTCGAGGGGTCGCTGCACGTGCCCTGGATCGTTGCGGGCGCGGGGGTCGCCGAGCCGGGGGTGGTGGTTGCCCTCGTGTCGACGGTCGATCTCTTGCCGACGGTCTGCGGCTTGATGGGCGTCGATCCAAAGGACGTCCTGCCTGAGGGGCGCGTGCTCGACGGCCACGACCTCGGTCCGCTGCTGCGGGATCCGTCCGGCCCCGGCCGCCCGGTGCTCTTCGCCGAGCGCTTCGCTCCGAACCATCTCCCGCAGAAGGAGCAGTCCTGGCGCGCGGTGCGGGACGGGCGCTTCAAGTTGATCCGGAATGAGAAACGGGGTCGCGACAAGCTCTTCGACCTGGCCGGCGACCCCCACGAGGAGCAGGACCTGATGGCTGAGGAGGAGCTCTCCGAGGAGGCCCAGCGGGCCTACGGTCGGCTGGCTTCCGCGCTCGATGAGATCCTGGGCGGCTGATCCCTGAGCTGATCCAGGGCTGGGCCGAGCCCTGCCGTCTCCCAGGGGTACACTTGTCCCCGCGGTCGCTCCAACCCGCTCCAGCACCCTTGAAGGTCACTCTCGTCAATCCGCCCAGTCCGCCCGAGTTCCGCGTATCCCGCGGCTTGATGGGGGGCTTCGGCATGGCGGTCAACCCCGAGCTGCTCTACCCGCCGATCGAGCTGGCCCACGTGGCCAGCGTGCTCGAGGCGGATGGACACGAGGTCGCGATCCACGACGCCGACGCGGTCGGCGTCGGGCCCGAGGGCGCCCTCGCCGCGGTGATCGCCACGGCCCCCGACTTCGTCTGCCTCGACTCGTCGAGCACCTCGCTCGACCAGGACCTGGCGCTGGCCAAGTCCATCAAGGATCGACTCGGCGTCCCGGTCGCAATGCTCGGCAGTCAGGTCACGTTCACCCCCGACGAGATCTTCGACGGGGAGCCGGTCGATGTGGTCGTGCGCGGCGAGCCTGAGTTCACGATGCGTGACCTCGTCGCGCGCCTGGGGCGCGGGGAGTCCCTGCGCGGCGTGGTCGGCACGAGCTGGCGCGGCGACGACGGCGCCGTCGTGCACGAGCCCGAGCGCGACAAGATCAAGGACCTGGACGCGCTGCCCATCCCGAGCCGGCACCTGCTCGACAACCAGCGCTATCAGTTCCCCGGCGTCGAGGGCGCGATCACCACGGTCAAGTCCTCGCGTGGCTGCCCGCTGGACTGCTCCTTCTGCGGCTACACGCTGGCGCAGGGCTTGCGCTTCCGCTTCCGCAGCCCCGAGCACGTGCTCGCGGAGCTGCGCGACCTCTACTTCAACCACGGCCTGCGGCACCTGGTCTTCCGCGACCCGATCTTCACGACCCGCAAGGACCGCGTCCACGCGATCTGCGACGGGATCGTCGAGGCGGGCATGACCGACCTCGAGTGGCAGTGCGAGACGGCGGTCAAGACCCTCGATCGCGCCTTGCTCGAGCGCATGGCGGCGGCGGGCTGCAAGCACATCTCCCTGGGCGTCGAGTCCGGCAACCCCCAGATCCAGAAAAAGCACTGCGGCAACAAGCTGAGCGACCTGGACCAGGCCCACGAGGTCTTCCGGGCCTGCCGCGACGTCGGCATCGAGACGCGCGCCTTCTGCATGATCGGCTTCCCGGAGGAGACCCCCGAGATGGCCGACGAGACGATCACGCTCGTCGACAGCCTCGACCCGGACCAGGTGCAGTTCTGCGCGGTGACGGCCTACCCCGGCACGCCGCTCTACAAGATGCTGCGCGGCACTCGCGAGTTCGACTACGCGACGATGACCGGGTTCCAGGCCCTCGAGGGCAACGAGCACATGACCGCCGAGGACATCGAGGCGAAGATCCGCGAGGCCTACCGGCGCTTCTACCGCCGGCCCAAGCGCCTCATGCGCGAGCTCCGCGACCCGCGGCGGCTCGCGGCCCGGATCTCGCGCTACTTCACGATGTTCCGCAAGCGCGCGGTGCTCTGAGGGCTGGGCCGACGCTTGCCAGGCCACCTGTCAGGCCGCGCATCCCATCTGCTCGGTGGAGCGCCACCACCTGAAGCGGAGTATCGGGGGATGTCGCCGCGAAGTCGGTGGTGGAGGCCAACTTGATTGCGGGCGACCTTTAGGCGCTCCGCGACCCTAAGGGGAAGAGACGGTTCGTGTCGGTGAGGAGATTCGGCGAGGCCCACGCCCCGGGGAGCGCAGAGAACTTGAAGGGCGAACAACGGAGGGTGGGCGGTTTCGGCGAGGTTGGACGCGCAGGCGAGGTGACGCTCCCGAACAGCAGCCACGCCCTTTGGCAGGCCCCATCCACGCGGCTTACACACTTCGCCCGCGCGTCCAGCCT